>NZ_DF968300.1:0-50771 GCF_001270025.1 Streptomyces azureus
CGTCGAGGCCGCGGGCAGTGAGAAGAACGTCACGGCGTACTGCGCCGAGCAACTGGCCCGGGTCGAGGTGAGGCCCGGCAGCACGGCCAAACCGGAGAAGAGCGCGGAAGCCCCCGGTTCCAACGGCGCCGACAACCGCTCGGGCAACGCGGACACCGGCGCCGGCAACGCGGACAACGGCGCGGGCAACGCGGAGAACGGATCGGGTACCGCGCAGAGCGGCGGGAGCGGCGCTGCCGACGGCTCCTCGTCCGAGGGCCAGGGCAAGCCCGCCCAGCCCGACGACCGCCGTCCGTAGCGGAATTCCGCAACAGGAGCCGGAGAGCCACGTGTCGGCCGCCCGGCCGCACCGAGTTCCGCCGCAATGTCGCAGCCAGGTATCCGCTTAAAAGTGGCGGTCCAACACATTCCGTTTGCCGCAGTGCAGTTGAGACGCATGGGCGGGCGAAAGGTTGTGTGCACGTTCGGCGTCACCTTGGGCACAGACTCATCACAAAAGGCCGCTCGCCGGGACCGATCTGAGTGCTATTGCTGGGATCGATCCGAGATCGTCTGATGCTTGGGCCATGAAATGGTCAAGTGAAAGCTTCTTGACGGGCGTTGATTCCACCCGTGCATCTCCGTTCTCCCTTTGTGCGGAATCGGGATACCTCAGGCGCCAAAGAGTCCGGACGGCGGGACCTCACCCGCCCAGTGCCGCTCGCTCCACCCACCAAGTGCCGCCCGATCCCAGGAGCGGCCCCGCATCCTCCTGCTGAGAGGGCACTTCATGGCCGACGAGATGGTGCGTCAAGCCCAGGTCTTCATCAATCGCACTTACGGCAGCCGCATCGGCATGACCGTCGAGGAGAACGGGCAGACCGGCTGGCCCACCATGTACGCCCTGACCCGCGCGCTCCAGTACGAGCTGGGCATCACCAACCTGTCGAACAGCTTCGGCCCGGCCACCCTGGCGGCCATCGCGGAGAAGTACGGCAAGATCGACGCGTCCAACGTGCCGTCCGCGGACTTCTGCCGGATCCTCCAGTCCGCCCTGTACTGCAAGGGCTACGACGGCGGGGCCATCGACGGGACGTACAGCGCCCGGGTCCAGCAGTCCGTCGCCGAGCTCAACGCCGACATGGGGCTGAGCGCGGTCTATCCGGGCAGCGCGCTGTGGCCGAAGGTCATCAAGGGCCTGTTCAACATGGACGCGTACGTCACCGTCAGCGGCGGCTCCAGCGCGGTCCGTTCGGTGCAGCAGTGGCTCAACGGCAAGTACGTCCTGCGCAAGGACTTCTACATCATCCCCTGCGACGGCCACCACTCGCGCGACGTCGCCAAGTCGATGCTCTTCGCCGTCCAGTACGAGCTGGGGATGGCGGACGGGGTCGCCAACGGTGTCTTCGGCCCCGGCACCCAGTCCGGCCTCAAATCGCACACCCTGTCGGTCGGCAGCTCCGGCAACTGGGCACGGCTCTTCACCGGCGCGATGATCCTCAACCAGCGGTCGGTCGCCTTCGGCAACTTCACCAGCGCGGTTTCCACCGCCGTCCAGAGCTTCCAGTCGTTCGCGAAGCTCCCGGTCACCGGCAAGGGCGACTTCTCCACCTGGGCCTCCCTCCTCGTCTCCTACGGTGACCAGAGCCGCAACGGCGAGGCCTGCGACGGCGTCACCAAGATCACTGACGCGCGCGCCGCCGCCCTCAAGGCGGCCGGCGTGAAGTACATAGGCCGCTATCTCACCAACCCCAGCGCCACCTCCCTCCCCGAGAAGGCCATCCAGCCCGGCGAGCTGGCCACCATCGCAGCGAACGGCCTGCGCTGCTTCCCGATCTACCAGACCTACGGCCGGGACGCCGACGGCTTCAACTACGCGGCCGGGCGGGCCGCCGGCCAGGCCGCCGCCAACGCCGCCCTCGACCACGGCTTCAAGTCCGGCACGCGGATCTTCTTCGCCGTCGACTTCGACGCGCTCGACCACGAGGTGACGTCCAACGTCCTGCCGCACTTCAAGGGCATCGTGGACGCGTTGGCCGCCGACGGCGGACGGTTCGGGATCGGTGTGTACGGGCCGCGCAACGTCTGTACCCGGGTCGGCGAGGCCGGTCACTCCACTGCCTCGTTCGTCTCCGACATGTCCTCCGGCTTCTCCGGAAACTTCGGCTACCCGCTGCCCGCGGACTGGGCGTACGACCAGATCGTCACCCGCACCGTCGGCTCCGGCACCGGCTCCATCGAGATCGACGTCAACATCGCCTCCGGCCGCGACACCGGCCAGGGTTCCTTCAACGCGCCCCGGCCGCCGCGCCCCGACGTCGGCTTCGACGGCTCCTTCCTCAACGCGCTGCACGAGGACCTCAGCCGCTACATGCGCAGCATCGGCTTCGAGGACGACGGCGGAACCGGCACCGACGCCCGCCTTTTCACCCACACGCAGTGCTTCGAGACGATCATGTCGCACGACGCACAGACCACCCAGCTGTCCCGTGCGTACAACATGCGCAAGGCGCTGATCCAGACCTCCGCGTACTGGGAGATGCGGCACTACGACCTGATCGACCAGGGCGTGGACCACCAGGTCGCCTCCTACCACCTCAATGGCGTCGGCATCGTCAAGGACTCCTCGACCGGCATCGGGCAGATCAGCGGCGAGGTCGGCATCCGCGCCTGGAACCACTGCATCGACAAGGGCTTCGTCACCGGCACCCGCACCGACCCGACCAAGGACGCCGACATCTGGGCGATGTGGCAGAAGGTCAACAAGGACAACGCCTTCACCATGAGGACCGTGCCGCTGATCCACCTGTGGGGTGTCTCGGGGAAGCCCGGCGGCAAGAACCCGCCGGCCGGCGAGACCACCCTGCGCGCCATGAGCCTGAACTACACCGAGGGCGAGATCTTCGAGATCATCCGCCGCTACCAGGGGTGGGGTGACCAGGCCGAGGCCGATGCCGCCAAGCGGATGGGGCTGTACCACATCTTCGAGAAGTACAACAACCTTGTCCGGCAGCTCGCCGGCGGGTGAGGTGGTCGCCATGACCTCCTCGTATCCCGCCGCCCTGCCCCTGCTGATCGGCATCGTCGCCGCCGCTGTAACCGCCTTCGGTCTCACCGGATACGGCTTCTCGGCGATCGGCACGGGCGGCCCGGGGGCCGTGGCACGCGGCGGGGCCGCGCTCGCCGGAGCCCTCGCCGCAGTCGCCTACGCCTGGGGCCTGGTGTCGCTCTTCCTCGACGAGAGCGGCACCGCCCAGGCCTGCCAGGACGCGAACCCTTCGCTGTACGGGCACGTGAGCGGCTACAGCGTGTCCTATCTGCCGCCTGCCCTCAACTGCCGCATGTCGTCAGGTGGTTCGTACTCGGCAGCCGTCCCCGGCTTCCTTACGCCCGTGATGACGGGCTGTGCGGTGATCGCGGTGACGCTCGCCCTGATCGCCGTCGCCGAACACCGCCGGACCACCACACCCGAGCATTCCGAGAAGAGGACCACGTGAGCGCCACTCCCGCCCGCCCGCTGTCCCGCAGAGGTTTCCTGCTGCGTGCCGCCGCCGTCACCGCCGCCGCGGCGGCGCTCCCGCACTCGCAGGCGCTGGCCTCCCCTGCGTACGCCGCCGAGCCGCGGGACTACACCTTCCCCAAGGCGGTCCGCGAGGGCGTCGCACGGGCCGAGGCCCGTAACGAGCGACTCCTCGCCGGGGCCCGCTCGGCCAACGGGTGGGACATGGAGACCGCCGCCGACCAGGGCGGATCCATCGCTGCCCGGCCCGTGCCGGGCACGCCGGTGACGGACCTCCAGGTCCGGCTCGGCGCTCCCGAGACCGTGCTGGTCCACCTCGTCCGCCGCTTCCACTACGAGATCGCCGAGCTCCAGCCCGGCGAGGCCGTCGGCTGGACCGCTCCGAAGGGGCTCAGGGGGCCCGCCCGCAACCTGGCCTCCGGCACCGCCGTCCGCATCCGGCCCGGCCACTACCCGCCCGGCACCAAGGGCGGCTACTTCCCCCTGGAACTCGCGGTTCTGCGCGACATCCTCGCCGAACTCGACGGTGTGGTCCGCTGGGGCGGTGACGACCGCGCCGTCAACGAGGCCCTCTTCTATCTCGCCGTCGGCCCCGAGGACACCCGCCTGACAGTCGTCGCCGAACGCCTCCGCGTCGGCGAGGCGACCGCCGGCGAGGGCGCCGGCACCCTCGTGGACGTCCATGACAAGCGCCGCCGCTCAGCCGCGGACGCCCTCGCCCGCCACCAGCGGAAAGCGGCCTGACGCCGCCGCGATCCGTATCGAATTCCGGGTGCAAAGTTGAAGGCTAGGCGACCAGGGGTGTGTCTCATCACCGGGGCAGTCGGAATCGCCAACACCACGCTGGTGGCGGTGCTGGAACGAACCGGAGAAATCGGTCTGCGACGCGCTCTGGGCGCGCGTGGCATCACATCACCCTGCAGCTTCTGACCGATTCCGCAGCGCTGGGCCTCGTCGGCACCTCGATCGGCACTGTCGTCGTGGTCACTGTCGCCGCGGCGAGGCAGTGGCCGCCGGTGATCGATCCCGCCGCCTTGGCCGTCGCCCCGGCACTCGGCCTGGCCGCCGGTCTGCTCGCCGGCATGTACCCGGCTTGGAGAGCATCCCGAATCCCACCCGTCCAAGCGCTGCGCCGTTGATGCCGATGTGAGACAGCACTCATCGGACCACACCATGGACCAGTGCGGGAAGCGCCGCTTCGAAGGCGCCCACAAGCTGACGGCCGGCGGTCGAAGCGATATGCGCGGAGACGGCCGAGGCCGCCACCCCCCACAGGAGAGGCCCCGGCCGTCGCGCGGTACGGGCCGCGCGGCGGCCCGTACTACCTACAGCGCCCGGGGTGCGTTTTCTGTCACACCTCGCCGTGTCACGGCTTAGTTGCATCCTGGGCGGACATGGACGGGGAGTGGTTTCAGGTCGTAACGTGCCTTTCGCGCCAACGCGGAGGCACCAAGACCACCGCAACCACCTGCGGTCTTGTTACCGCAACCACCTGCGGTCCTGTTACCGCAACCATCAGTTGAGGAACCACGACGGCGAGAACCCGGCCCGCGAAAGCGGCGCCGGCTTAGGCGCAGAAGGGCGCGCGGTGCTGGGGGACGACGCGGAGCTGACCGCCGCGGTGCGCGCGGCACAGGACGGAGACGAGACCGCGTTCCGGACTGTGTACCGGGCCGTGCACCCGCGGCTGCTCGGGTATGTGCGGACGCTGGTCGGCGACCCCGACGCCGAGGACGTGACGTCCGAGGCCTGGTTGCAGATCGCCCGGGACCTGGAGCGGTTCACCGGCGACGCGGACCGCTTCCGCGGCTGGGCCGCCCGCATCGCCCGCAACCGCGCGCTGGACCACATACGCATGCGCGGGCGCCGCCCCGCGATCGGCGGCGACGAGACGGAACTGACCGGCCGGGCCGCCGAGTCCGACACCGCCGACGAAGCCATCGAGGCGCTCGCCACCGACGGCACGTTCTCCCTGATCTCCCGGCTGCCGCAGGACCAGGCCGAGGCGGTCGTGCTGCGCGTGGTCGTGGGGCTCGACGCGAAGACCGCCGCGGAGACCCTCGGCAAGCGCCCGGGCGCCGTCCGTACGGCGGCCCACCGGGGCCTGAAGCGGCTCGCCGAACTGCTCGGCGACGATCCGGAGGCCGATCCGGAATCGGCCGGGGTGCTCGACGCTCTGCCGCCGCAGCGAGAACCGCGCGGTGGTGCCATGGCGTCCGCACGTGTGACGCAAAGCGTCGCGCGGACGCAGAAGGATGTGTGATGGCCGACGAGCAGTACTGGTGGCTGGACCGCGAAACGGCGGAGCGTTTGCTGAGCGGAGAGCCACTTGAAGCTGTCGACGGCGCCGCGCCGGACGAGGCCGAACGTCTCGCCGCAGCGCTCCGCGCGCTCTCCGTCTCACCCCCGCCGACCAGCGAGGAACTCCCCGGTGAGGCCGCGGCGATGGCCGCCTTCCGCAAGGCGCGCGCGGAACGCGCCGACACCGGAGCGGCCCCTGCGGCCGACGGCGGACAGGCTCGTACCGAGGTCGCCGACGCCGGGCTGGTCCGGATCGCGACCCCGCGCGGCAGCGGCTCCGGCGACGTCCGGCGGCCGCGCTGGGCCCGCCCCGCGCGCCTCGCCCTGGCCGCCGTGCTGGCCGTCGGCATGGCCGGCGGTGCCGCCCTCGCGGCCGGAACCGGAGCCCTGCGGGCACCGTTCGGCAACGACGACCCCCACCCCGGCTCCTCGGTCTCGGCCGCTGCCACGCCTCCCGAGCGCCCGTTGGTGTCGCCCTCCCCGACCGACGCCGCGCAGGGCGGGTCCACGCCCGACGACGCCCCGAGCGGCGGCTCGACGGGCGGCGCCGGTGACCCCGGACGGGACGTGGCAGGCGACGACCCGGCCCCGAAGCCCGACTCCGGCGACCGGGGAGACCACCCCGGCGACAGCCGCGGGAAGATCGCTTCCGCCTGCCGCGACCTCCGCGACGGAAAGCGGCTGGATGCCGACCGCAGGCGCGCCCTGCGGGACGCGGCGGGCGGCTCCCGGCTCTGGAAGTACTGCAAGGGCGTCCTGTCCGGGTCCGGCGGCCGCTCGGGTGAGCGGCAGGACGAGGACACGGACCGGCGCCACCGCGAGGACAGGTCCGGGAAGCAGGACCCGAAGCGGGACGACGACGGGAAGAAAGCCGGGAAGCGGGCCGACAAGCGCGCCGACAGGCAGGCCGGCGACGCTGACGCCGCGGACCGCGGCCGGTCCACGCGGTCTCTCGCACCCCTTTGACCTGCGGTTTCGCACTCCTTGGAAATTTCCTCGCCGAGGGTGTGACGTTTTCGGTCGCCCCGGCGCAGTAATGAGTGAGCCGACTGGTCATCGGCCGTCGCACAGAGCCGGGGTTCCCCCCGTACCTACGGCTCGTGCACCTGAGCGCGGGCGGGACACGTTCCCCCGGTCCCGCCCGCGCCCCAATCCCCCTTCCGCGTCCTCACCAGGACACGACGACCTTGTCGCCGTCGCGGACCTGCGCGTACAGCTCCGCGATCGCCCCCTCGTCCCGTACGTTGACGCAACCGTGCGAGGCGCCCGCGTAGCCCCGGGCCGCGAAGTCGGGGGAGTAGTGGACGGCCTGGCCGCCGCTGAAGAACATCGCGTAGGGCATGGGCGAGTCGTAGAGCGTCGACACGTGGTCGCGGGACTTCCAGTAGACGGAGAACACACCCTCCCGGGTCGGTGTGCCTTTCGAGCCGAAGCGGACCGCCATCGTCGACACGGTCCGGCCGTCGATCATCCAGCGCAGCGTCCTGCTGGTCTTGTCGATGCACAGCACCCGCCCGGTCGTGCAGCGCGGGTCCGGCGGATCGGCCGGCTGGCCGCCCATGAGGTACAGGTCCCAGGTGCCCGGCTCGCGGGTCATGCCCAGCAGCCGCTGCCAGGTGACGGTGTCGGTCCGCCCGGTGCGCGGCAGCCCCCGTTTGCCCTGGAAGCCGCTGACCGCCCGCTCCGTCGACTCGTCGTACGTCCCGGTCGGCCCGGCGAAGAGCCAGGCGACCTGCCGCAGCCGGGCCTGGAGCTCGCGGACGTCCCGGCCGGTGTCGCCGCGGGACCACAACACGCGGGACGGGGCGGGGGCGGCGCTCGGCTTGTCGTCGCCGGGCGGAGCGGTGCTCGGCCCGCCGCCGTCGTCGTCGGGGGTGCGGTCCGGGGACGGGGTGCCGCCGGGTAACTCGATGTGCACCGGTGAGCGGCGCTTCCCGTCGCCGTCGGGAGCCTGCACGGTACAGCCGGCCAGCACGGCCGCCCCGGCGACTGCCACCGCGATCACTGCTCTCCCCATGCCCGTGGTACGCACGCGGCCCTCCGTCGTCTCACCGGTGTGCCCGGATGTCACCTGAGATGTTCCCCTGGGGTGACCCTTCGCGAACCAGGGGGCATGGTGGTGAGCGAGGTCCCTACAGTCCGTCCTGCGGGAGGCATCAGACCATGGCGCGCGAGTCGGAGTCCGGACTGCCCATCGAACCGGTCTACGGGCCGGACGACCTGCGGGACTGGGACCCGGCACAGAAGCTGGGGGAGCCGGGGGCGTACCCCTTCACCCGCGGCGTGTACCCGACCATGTACACCGGCCGGCCCTGGACGATGCGCCAGTACGCGGGCTTCGGCACGGCCGCCGAGTCCAACGCCCGCTACCGGCAGCTGATCGCCCACGGCACGACGGGCCTGTCGGTCGCCTTCGACCTGCCCACCCAGATGGGCCACGACTCCGACGCCCCGCTCGCGCACGGCGAGGTCGGCAGGGTGGGCGTCGCCGTCGACTCGATCGACGACATGCGGGTGCTGTTCGGCGGTATCCCGCTGGACCAGGTCTCGACGTCGATGACGATCAACGCCCCCGCGGCCCTGCTGCTGCTCCTCTACCAACTGGTCGCTGAGGAACAGGGCGTCGCCGCCGGCCGGCTGACCGGCACGATCCAGAACGACGTCCTGAAGGAGTACATCGCCCGCGGGACGTACATCTTCCCGCCGAAGCCCTCGCTGCGCCTGACCGCCGACATCTTCAAGTACTGCCAGGCCGAGATCCCGAAGTGGAACACGATCTCGATCTCCGGCTACCACATGGCCGAGGCGGGCGCGAGCCCGGTGCAGGAGATCGCCTTCACCCTCGCCAACGGCATCGAGTACGTCCGCACGGCGGTGGCGGCCGGCATGGACGTCGACGACTTCGCGCCCCGCCTGTCCTTCTTCTTCGTCGCCCGTACGACGCTCCTGGAGGAGGTCGCCAAGTTCCGCGCCGCGCGCCGGATCTGGGCACGTGTGATGAAGGAGGAGTTCGGCGCGGAGAACCCCAAGTCGCTGATGCTGCGCTTCCACACGCAGACGGCGGGCGTCCAGCTGACGGCCCAGCAGCCGGAGGTGAACCTGGTCCGCGTCTCGGTCCAGGCACTGGCGGCGGTTCTGGGCGGCACCCAGTCCCTGCACACCAACTCCTTCGACGAGGCGATCGCGCTGCCCACGGACAAGTCCGCGCGCCTGGCCCTCCGTACCCAGCAGGTCCTCGCCCACGAGACGGACGTGACGGCGACCGTCGACCCCTTCGCGGGCTCCTACGTCGTCGAGAGGATGACGGACGACGTGGAGGCCGCGGCCGTCGAGCTGATGGTCAAGGTCGAGGAGCTGGGTGGCGCGGTCGACGCCATCGAGCGCGGCTTCCAGAAGAACGAGATCGAGCGCAGCGCCTACCGCATCGCCCGGCAGACCGACTCCGGCGAGCGGGTCGTCGTCGGCGTCAACCGCTTCCAGCTCGACGAGGAGGAGCCGTACGAGCCCCTGCGCGTCGACCCCGCCATCGAGGCCCGGCAGGCCGAACGCCTCACCCGGCTCCGCGCGGAGCGCGACCAGCCGGCGGTGGACGCGGCCCTGGCCGCCCTGAAGAAGGCCGCCGAGGGCGAGGACAACGTCCTGTACCCGATGAAGGATGCGCTGCGGGCCCGTGCCACGGTCGGCGAGGTGTGCAACGCCCTGCGGGAGGTGTGGGGGACGTACGTCCCGAGCGACGCGTTCTGATCCTCCTGCCGCCCCCACGCTCGTGCGACACTCCCTTCCATGTTCGGTGTCGTCGATCTGCCCACCTACCTGGCGGGCCTCGTCCTGATCGTTCTGCTGCCCGGTCCCAACTCCCTGTACGTCCTGTCCGTCGCCGCCCGGCGCGGTGTGCGTGCCGGGTACACCGCCGCGGCCGGGGTCTGGTGCGGGGACACCGTGCTGATGACGCTGTCGGCGGCCGGGGTCGCGTCCCTGTTGCAGGCCAACGCCGTGCTGTTCGGGATCGTGAAGTACCTGGGGGCCGGCTATCTGGCGTGGCTGGCCCTGGGCATGCTGCGGGCCGCGTGGGGCATGTGGCGGACGCGTGCGGAGCGGTCCGCCGGTACGGAGGCTGCCGCGCCCGCCGGGGAGCGGCCCTTCCGCCGTGCCTTCGTGGTCAGCCTGTTGAACCCCAAGGCGATCCTCTTCTTCGTCGCCTTCTTCGTGCAGTTCGTCGACCCGGGGTACGCCTATCCCGCCCTGTCCTTCGTCGTCCTCGGCTCTCTCGCCCAGCTCGCCAGCGTGCTCTACCTCAGCGCGCTGATATTCGGCGGCACCAGGCTGGCCGCGGCCTTCCGCCGCCGGAGGCGTCTGTCGGCGGGGGTGACCTCGGCGGCGGGCGCGCTGTTCCTCGGGTTCGCGGTGAAGTTGTCCCTCGCGAGCGCGTGACTAGTGCCGCGGCAGGCAACGTTCGCCCCGTCGCGACGCCCGGCACGCACTCTCGCCGCACCGGGCAGAGGCCCAAGTACATCCAGTACGAGGGCTTGCACCCGGCACGCCGAGAGCACGCACCGGACGCCGCTCCTTGACGGGCAAACGTTGCCTGCCGCGGCACTAGAGACCGGCGCGTCCCAGGTACTGCCGCAATCCGTCGCCCGTTTCGCCCGCCCAGCCCACATAACCGTCCGGCCGTACCAGGAACAGGCCCTTTCCGTACGTCGCCTGCTCCGCCCCGCTGACCCCGTGCACCGGCTCCGGCAGCGCCGGCGTCTTCGTCCCCACCGCCACCAGCGTCCAGTGCGGCCCCCGGAAGGCGTCGAAGAGCCGTACGCCGTCCAGCTCGCCGTCCGGTGCGCGGTCGCCGGCCCGGAGGGCACCCGGGGCGGTACGTGTCTCCCGGGTGAGTGACGAGTCCCGGTACCCCAGCCCCAGTTGGCGGGTCGCCGCGCCGCGCCGCGTCTGCCCGCGGTGGACGCTCGTCGACAGGCCGAGCATGTCCGCGGCGATCGGGCGCCGTTCCTCCTCGTAGGTGTCGAGGAGCGACGCCGGCGCACCGCCCGTCAGCACCGCGCCCAGCTTCCAGCCCAGGTTGTAGGCGTCCTGGACACTGGTGTTGAGGCCCTGGCCGCCGGCCGGGGAGTGCACGTGCGCCGCGTCGCCGGCGAGGAAGACCCGCCCGGAGCGGAAGCGGTCCGCCAGGGCCGCCCGGGGGCGGAAGTCCGAGGCCCAGCGCACCTGGGTCACGGCGTCCGGCGCGAGGTGCGAGCGGGCGGCGACGACCTTCCGTATGCCCTCCAGGGAGGGGTCCGGGGCCGTCCCGTCCGGGAACCGCGCCATCAGCTGGAAGTCCTCCGTGCCGGCCAGTGGGCAGATCGCGAGGAGGCCGTCGCCGTCCCCGCGCGGCGGGAAGACGTGCCAGTTGTCCCGGTCCAGGCCGCTGATCCGGACGTCCGCCACCAGCGTCGGGTTCGGGTCGACGGTCTCGCCCGTCATACCGATACCGAGCAGCCGGCGTACCGTCGAGCGGCCGCCGTCCGCCGCGACGGTGTACCGGGCGGTGACGGGCTCACCGGAGGCGAACTCCGCGCGGACCCCGTCCGCGTCCTGCGTCAGGCCGACGAGCTCCCGGCCGAAGGCCACCGTCCCTCCCAGCTCCGCCAGCCGAGCCCCGAGGATCTCCTGCGTGCGCCATTGCGGCACCATCCACGGCCCGGTGTACGGCGAGTCCTCGCTCTCCTCGGCCGGGTCGAACATCCGGTGCTCGCCCGCCCGCCTGCCGTCCCGCCAGATCATCCCCACCGGGTAGGGGCCGCCCGCCGCGCGGATCGCGCCGAGCACGCCCAGGTCGTCGAAGACCTCCATCGTGCGCGGCTGGATGCCCTTGCCGCGCGAACCGGGGAACAGCGCCCCGGCCCGCTCGACCACCCGCGCGGCCACCACACGCCGGGCGAGATCGATGCCGAGCGCCAGACCGGTCGGGCCCGCACCCACCACCAGCACGTCCGTCTCCATGAGCCACTCTCCCCTTAACGTTGTTAAGTGCTGCCCTTTCCGAGGGCCGCCTTAACGGTGTTAAATTGTCAAGCGTGAGTACGGAACGACGTGAGCCCCTGGACCGCCGACGGGTCGCGGACACCGCGCTGCGGCTGCTGAACGAGGTGGGCCTCGACGGCCTGACGCTGCGCGCCATCGCCCGGGAACTGGACGTGAAGGCGCCCGCCCTCTACTGGCACTTCAAGGACAAGCAGGCGCTGCTCGACGAGATGGCGACGGAGATGTACCGCCGGATGGTCGCCGGGGCCTCGCTCGACCCGGGCGACACCTGGCGGGAACGGCTGCTGAAGGCCAACCGGGGGCTGCGTGCCGCCCTGCTGGACTACCGGGACGGAGCCAAGGTGTTCAGCGGCTCACGCTTCACCGGCGTCGAGCACGCCGGGCAGATGGAGGACAACCTGCGCCTGTTGACGGCCGCCGGCTTCACCCTCGCCCAGGCGGTCCGGGCGCTCACCACGGCGTATCTGTACACGCTGGGCTTCGTCACCGAGGAGCAGGGCGTCCAGCCGCTGCCGGGCGAGCGGCGCGAGGGCTGCGACGTGAACGAACGCGCCCGCCTGATGGCCGACTTTCCCTTGTCGGCCCAGGCGGGCGCGGAGATCTTCGAGGACTACGACGGGCACTTCGAGGAGGGACTCGCCCTCGTGATCGAGGGGATCGCGGCGCGGTACGGGGTCTCATGACACCCCGGGTCAGGAGCGCTGCGCGCGTGCCCGCCGTACGGCCCGGGTGACCACGGGGGGCAGCAGGTCCTTGGCGAGCCGGCGGGCCCGGGAGGGGGCGGGCCGGGCCGGGCGTGCCGCGCGGGACTCGGCGACAGGGGCGGCCGGGGGACTGGCCGGCACCGGTGCCACGTAGTGCCGGGAGGGCGGGAAGGGCGGCGGCTTCATGCCCCTGGAACGGGCGCGGACCAGCCGGTGTCCGGCCGCCTCCTGCACGCTCAGCCCGACGTCCGTGCGCTGCCGCAGCATGTCGAGCAGCTCCTCCTGGAGCGGCTCGGGGTCGCCCCAGGTGCCGTAGAGCTTCTGCGTGCTGAGGCAGACCGGGCGCAGGCCCCGGTTGAGGACGGCTTCCCAGGCGGCGACCGAGACGCCCGGCGTGTGCTCGGAACGGAAGTCGTCGAGGACCACGATGCCCTCGGGCATCAGGATGTCGTGGGCGGCGCCGATGTCGCCGTACACGTGCTCGTACAGGTGCGAGGCGTCGACGTGGACGAAGCGGCAGGTGCCCGGGGCCACCTTCTCGGACACCACCGAGCTGGGGGCCGCGATCACCGTCGGCAGGGTGTCGTGGAAGGAGAGGTAGTTCCGCTCGAAGGCCTGCTGGGTGAGCGAGGCGTACGACTTCGTCGCCTCCGCCTGGTTGGCCCCGTCGGGGGCGTCGCCCTCGAACAGGTCGCAGACGGTGAACTTCTCGCCGTCCTGGAGGTGGTGGCCGAGGAGGATCGCGCTCTTGCCCATGTAGACGCCGAGCTCCAGCAGGTCTCCGCGCATCCCCTGCTTCTGCTGCCGCTCCAGGAACCAGGTGAACAGCATCTGGTCCAGCGGCGGGAACCAGCCCGGGACGTCGGCGAGTTCGCCGGGGTACGTGTCGGTCGCTTGTGCGTTGGTCATGAGACGAGCCTTCTCCCTGAGCGGTGCTGAAACCGACGGTTGGTTGAACGTCCCGTGAACAGCTCAGCGGGTCTTGGCCAGCAGGGCCCGCAGTCGTGGTGTCAGCGGCTTCTCCACATACTGGTTCAGCAACCATGCCAGCATCAGCATTGAGGCCACTGTCAGCGAGAATGTCGCCGCGGACGGCAGACCCAGGCCGCTGTGCAGGGCGTGGATCACCACCCAGCCGAGATGCTCGTGGACGAGGTAGAACGGATACGTCAGCGCCCCCGCCACCGTCAGCCAGCGCCAGTTAGCCCAGCGCAGCCAGCCCAGCGCGATCGCCGCGACCGCGACGAAGCCGAAGGTCACGACGAGGACGATGCCGAGCGAGGAGCGGTACGAGAAGCCGCCCGCGTCGGGGGCGTGCCACAGCCCCTGCACCGCGAAGTGCTGACCGATCAGCCAGCTCACGGCGACGATGCCCCACCCGTAGGCGTCCCGCCGGTCGAGGTGGACGAGGTAGAGGCCGACACCGCCGATGAAGAAGGGGGCGTACTCCGGCATCACGACGATGTCGAGCAGCGGCATGTGCGCGTTCGCCGCGATCACGGCCGCCAGCATCCAGCCGGCGCAGAACATGATCACCCGGCGGCGGTTCGCCCCGGGGAGCACGACGCACAGCGCGAACAGCGCGTAGAAGCGGACCTCCGCCCACAGCGTCCAGCACACCCCGAGCACCCGGTCCACGCCCAGCGGCATCTGAAGCATGGTCAGGTTCACCAGCGCGTCGCTCGGCGAGACCGCCTTGTAGGCCACCATGGGCAGCGCGAACACCGCAGTCACGAGCGCGACCGCCACCCAGTAGGCCGGCAGCAGCCGGGAGGCGCGGGAGGCGAAGAACGACTTCAGCGGCCGGCCCCAGCCGCTCATGCAGATCACGAACCCGCTGATCACGAAGAAGACCTGGACGCCGAGGCAGCCGTAGGCGAAGTACTCGTGCAGGGTCGGGAACTGCTCCTTGGGCGAGCTGCCCCAGGCCTCGGAGACCTCACCGTCGCGCCCGCCGTAGTGGTACGCCGCCACCATCAGCGCGGCCACCAGCCGCAGTCCGTCCAGGGCGCGCAGCCGGCCGCCGGAGTCCTTCCGGCGCGGGGGGACGGTCGTGGCGCCCGGTGGTTCGACCAGCACGGTGACTTCGGGCCGGGGCTTGGGGGTGCTGACGACCGTCTCGGTCACGCTGAAAACCTCTGTAGTAGCTCGTATGTTCACCTGAGCCGCCTGGGGGCGGGTGGGGGCCGACTGTCACCCTAGGGCGGAGGTTGACGCTGAAACGTTCGACGGAGTCAGCCTTCGCCCGCCGGTCTCCACGGGTTCATCTGGATGTCGCCGAGCCCGGCAGCCGGGCGGACCGGCCTCAGCGGCGCACCGCCTTGCGCAGCGCCCGCGCCCGCCGGACCACCCTGCGTGCCGTGGAGTTGCGGGGCAGGAACGCCAGCCGCTGCGGAATGCCGCCGGGCAGTCCGAGCGAGGTGAGACGGCGCTTCTTGAAGTAGCGCCGGGTGCGCGGACCGAGATGGCGGGCGAGGAACTGTTCCGCCTGCGGGCGCAGGTCCGGATAGATCTGCGGCTGCATGGTGAACCCGACCGCGGTCACCAGGTCGGACAGCAGCTCGGTCGGGAGCAGGTCGCCGTCCTTGGCGCCGTCCAGGTCGGGCAGCAGCGCGTCCGCCAGGGTGGTGGGGATCCGGTTGCTGTTCTGATACGGCGTCAGCCGCTCCAGCAGCAGCTCGGTGCCGATGCGCGCGACCGGCAGCTCGTAGAACACCGAGGCCGTGAACAGCGCGGTGGAGAAGCAGCCGACGACCAGCGCGGGCCGGGTCCGGTCGAACAGCACCTCGGCGAGCACGGGCGTGTCCAGCACGGTGAGGTCCACGCCGAGCTTCTCGGCCTCGGTCTCCAGGGCGCGGCTGTAGCGGGCCGGTGCGGTCGGATGCGGTTTGAAGACGACCGTGCGGTGACCGCGGGCGACCGCGCCCCGCATCATCCGCACGTGCAGGTCCTCTTCCTCCTCGGGGGAGAGGATGTTCAGCGCCGACAGGTACTGGCCGAGCAGCAGCGCCGCGTCGCCCGGCAGGTCGGGCAGCTCGGGCACGGTCTCGGTGACCTCGCCCAGCACCTTGAGGAACGCGGGTGACGGCACCAGCCGCGCCGGCACCTCGAACTCGGTCAGCAGCATCGGCGTGAGCCCCGGCACCAGATCGAGGTGCAGCAGCCGCCGCACGCGCGTGCCGACCAGCGGGTCGAGCTTGTTGCGGGTGGGGCCGTAGCTCATCAGCCCGTCGGCGTAGACGTCGATGGGGGCGTCGGTGAACAGCTGCGCCACCGTGAGCGCGGGTGCGACCTGGATGGACTCCAGCACCAGGCTCACCCGGTCGTCGCCGAGGCCCCACAGCATCCGCAGATAGCGCTCGAAGAGCGGGATGTCGTCGGAGCGCGGCGTCCACGCCCCGGGGTGGAACGGGCGGATGGCGTCGTTCCAGGACAGCACGTCGTCGAAGTGCTCGCGCAGCGGCGCGAAGCCCGGCATCTCGTCGAGGGCCGGAGTGGTCTCCGGGGTCGCGGAGTTGTTGAACACCAGCAGCACCCGGCGATCCGGCTCCTCGAAGAGGTCCGAGTCGATCGCGGCGGCCAGGGTGGCGACGCCGTACAGCGTCGAGGCGCAGAAGATCTGTGTGGTCCCGGGCATCAGGCGGCCGCTCCCGCGGGCGTGACCCTGCGCCGCAGCCGCCGCAGCTTGGACGAGCGGTCCATGTCCATGGCCTCCAGTGCGTCACCGAGCGCGTCCTGCGGCATACGCTTGATGGCCGCCGCGCTCATCGACCGCAGCTGCCTCGCCACGGCCGGTTCGAACCTGTCTTCGTTGGAAAGGTGGTGCGCGATGATCGCGCAGTACGTCCGTACCGCCTTCGGCAGCAGCCGGTCGGCCTCACGGTCGGCGGCCGTCTCCTCGATCACCTGGTCGAAGGCGCGGATGAAGTCGAGCTGGCGGACATCTCCGATCTGGGTCAGGGACGAGGCCACCCCGCGCCGGTAGAACACGCCCAGCAGGCTCACCACGGCGAACGACTCCGCCTCGCGGTGCAGCTTCCAGATCCACGGCCGGTCCTCGGCCGTGCGCAGCCCGTCGGTGAAGTGGAGCACGCCCCGGTCGAGGAGGCGGCGGTGGTAGGCGCCGGCCCAGGCGTAGGCGTAGTCCACCGAGGTCGAGCGGTGGGAGGGGAGGATCGCCTCCCGCGGGTCGAACGCCTCCCAGCGCCGGCCGACCGGCACCCGGGACACGGAACGGGCGCGCGCGGTGGCCTGCACATGGTCGGTGCGGATGAAGTCGCAGCCCAACTCGTCCAGGGCGGACACCAGTTCGGCGAGATAGCCGGGGGCCAGCCAGTCGTCGCCGTCCAGGAACGTCAGGTACTCGCCCTGCGCCGCGTCCAGGCCGGTGTTGCGGGCGGTGGCGAGCCCTCCGTTCTTCTCGTGTCGGATGTAACGCACCTGCGCGACATCCGACAGGTCCTCGGCCGCCCGTTCGAGAATGGCCGGTGTTTCGTCCTTCGAATGGTCGTCGACCAGGATGAACTCGAAATCCCGGTCGGCGTTCAACCGAAGACTTCTGAGGGTGTCCGGGGCGTATTGCTGCACGTTGTAGAACGGCACGATCACGGAAAGCTTAGGCACCCGCAAAACGTTAGGAGGCCGTCCGGCTCCGGAACTTTCCGGTGCACATACACTGGGTGAACTCAATGTGTCAGAACGGTGCACCCCGTGTACTTCCCGGTTCGCCACGGGCCAGTTCGGCTCCCGGTGGGGTGTTGTTAACTTTTCGTTGAGTCGTGGTTCCGCCATACCTAGGAATTGCTTCCTAGCGTCTTCAACGTGCCAGCAAGTACACCGAAGCGCCCGCGAATCGCCGTCCTCGCGGACTCCGACACCCGTTGGAAATGGGGTGCGCTCACAGCGCACCGCATCGCCCCGGGACAGTCCATGGAAACCGCACCGCGCGAGGCCGCGCAAGTCGGCCCCGCCCTCGACGGATTCCTGCTGCGCGGAAGGGCCACGCCCACGCCGCGCCAGTTGGAGGAAGTGGGCGTGCGCGCCGACTCGCTGCGGGAGGTCACCGCCGCCGAGTTCCTGCGCACCATGGCCGAGGAGTCCTACGACGTCCTCGTCCTCGCCCTCGTCGGCGGCGGCGTGCAGGCGATGCTGCACGGCCTGGGGCGCGTCTGGGAGGACCGCCCTTCGCGGCCCGTCGTCGTCACCGGCTACGTCGGCGTCGTCTACGAGAAGCTCGCCGACGGCCTGCTGCTGCGGCACGGCGCGGACCTGGTCCTCGCCAACTCCCGTCAGGACGCGGACCGTTTCCGGGCCGTCTACGAAGGGGTGGGCGCCGACGCCTCGTCGGTGACCGAGGTGGCCCTGCCGTTCCTCGGCGGTGACGCCTATGAAGGCGAACACGACCCCTCTGCGAAGCAAGGGCGCAGGCCCTACACGGTCGTCTTCGCCGCCCAGCCCTCCGTGCCGGAGAGCCGCAAGGACCGTACGTACCTGCTGAACCGGCTGGTGCAGCACGCCCGCAGGCACCCCGAGCGCGAGGTGCTGCTGAAGCTGCGGTCCCGGCCGGGCGAACACACCACCCACATCGAGGAGTTGCCGTACCAGAAGCTGGTGCAGCGCCTCGACCCGCCGGCCAACTTCCGCCTGGTCTACGGGAACATGGGCGAGGTCCTCGACCGCACCGACCTGCTCGTGACGGTCAGCTCCACGGCCGCCCTGGAGTCGCTGCACCGCCGCATCCCGACCGTCGTGCTGACCGACCTCGGCGTCCGTGAGGCCCTCGGCAACCACCACTTCGTGGGCTCCGGCTGCCTCGCCTCCTGGGACCAGCTCGACGCCGGGCACCGGCCGGCGCCCGACGAGGAGTGGGTCTCCCGGCAAGGGGTCGTGGCGGACGGCTCCTACGAATCCGCCTTCGACGCGGCGCGCGAACGCATCGCCAAGCTGCTCGACCGGCCTGGCGGCCTGCCGCCGCTCACCCCGTACTACACACCCGTCACCGCGCCCGGCTATCTGCCCGGGATCCTCGCCCGCCACCACCTCGGCCCGGACGGCACCCCGCTGCCCGGCGCGCCGGCCGCCGACAGGGAGCCCGGCCCGGTCCGGCAGATCGTGCGCCGGGCGGCGCGCGGCGCCTACCGGCACGGCGTGCAGCGCGTGGCGCCCGTCATCCGGCGGATGGGGGAGCTGTGAGCCGCCCCGAGCCCTCCGCCCAAGGAGCCCAAGGAGTAGACCCCATGTCCCACCCGGAAGCGGGCACAGGCGCCTCGGTGCGCCGCGTGCTCGCGGTGATCCCCGCGCGCGGCGGCTCCAAGGGCGTGCCCGCGAAGAACCTCCTCCCCGTCGGCGGCGTCCCGCTGGTGGCGCGGGCGGTGCGCGAGTGCCGCGCCGCCCGGCTCGTGACGGACGTCGTGGTCTCCACCGACGACCAGGCCATCGCCTCCGCCGCCCGTCAGGCCGGCGCCGAGGTCGTGCTGCGGCCCGCCGCCATCGCCGGCGACACGGCCACCTCCGAGGCCGCCGTCCTGCACGCCATGGACGCGCACGAGGCCCTGCACGGCTCGGTTGTGGACGTCGTGCTGCTGGTGCAGTGCACCAGCCCGTTCATCACCCGCGAGGACGTGGACGGAGTCGCCGCGGCCATCGTCGAGAACGGCGCCGACACGGCCCTCACCGTGGCGCCGTTCCACGGCTTCGTCTGGCGCGACGCCGAGGACGAGGTCACGGCCGGTACCGTCGCGGAGGCCGACGCGGCCGTCGGCGGCGGCTACGGCGTCAACCACGACAAGTCCTTCCGTCCGCGCCGCCAGGACCGCCCCCAGGACCTGCTGGAGACCGGCGCCGCCTACGCCATGGAGGCGGTCGGCTTCCGCAAGCACCAGCACCGCTTCTTCGGCCGGACCGAACTGGTCCGCACCGACGCCGCGCGCGTGCTGGAGGTCGACGACCCGCACGACCTCGCCCGCGCCCGGGCCCTCGCGCCGCTCTTCGACGCGGACCGGCCCGGCGCGCTCCCGACCGCCGACGACATCGACGCGGTCGTCCTCGACTTCGACGGCACCCAGACCGACGACCGGGTGCTGGTCGACTCCGACGGACGGGAGTTCGTCTCCGTGCACCGCGGGGACGGACTCGGCATCGCGGCCCTCCGCAGGAGCGGCCTGAAGATGCTGATCCTGTCCACGGAACAGAACCCTGTGGTCGCCGCCCGGGCCCGGAAGCTCAAGCTCCCGGTGCTGCACGGCATCGACCGCAAGGACCTCGCGCTGAAGCAGTGGTGCGAGGAGCAGGGCATCGCGCCGGAGCGCGTGCTCTACGTCGGCAACGACGTCAATGACCTCCCGTGCTTCGCCCTCGTGGGCTGGCCCGTGGCGGTCGCGAGCGCCCACGACGTCGTGCGCGGCGCCGCACGCGCGGTCACCACCGTCCCCGGTGGTGACGGCGCGATCCGAGAGATCGCCAGCTGGATCCTCGGCCCCTCTCTCGATTCCCTCACCAAGTAAGGACATCTCTGCCATGAGCACCAACTCCCGTATCCGTCAGTTCGGTTCGCGCGAGGTCGGCCCGGGCAAGCCCGTCTACGTCTGCGGCGAGATCGGCATCAACCACAACGGCGAGCTCGAGAACGCGTTCAAGCTGATCGACGCGGCCGCCGAGGCCGGCTGCGACGCGGTCAAGTTCCAGAAGCGCACCCCGGAGATCTGCACCCCGCGCGACCAGTGGGACATCGAGCGCGACACGCCCTGGGGCCGGATGACGTACATCGACTACCGCCACCGCGTGGAGTTCGGTGAGGACGAGTACCGCCAGATCGACGAGTACTGCAAGACCAAGAACATCGACTGGTTCGCCTCCCCGTGGGACACCGAGGCCGTCGCCTTCCTGGAGAAGTTCGACGTCCCCGCCCACAAGGTCGCCTCCGCCTCGCTCACCGACGACGAGCTGCTGCGCGCCCTGCGCGCCACCAACCGCGCGGTGATCCTCTCCACCGGCATGTCGACCCCGAAGCAGATCCGCCACGCGGTCGAGGTCCTCGGCTCCGACAACATCCTGATGTGCCACGCCACGTCGACCTACCCGGCGAAGGCCGAGGAGCTCAACCTGCGCGTCATCAACACCCTGGAGCGGGAGTACCCGAACGTCCCGATCGGCTACTCCGGCCACGAGACGGGCCTGCAGACCACGCTGGCCGCCGTCGCGCTGGGCGCGGTGTTCGTCGAGCGTCACATCACCCTCGACCGCGCCATGTGGGGCTCGGACCAGGCCGCCTCCGTGGAGCCGCAGGGCCTCACCCGCCTCGTCCGCGACATCCGCACCATCGAGGCCTCCCTCGGCGACGGGGTGAAGAAGGTCTACGAGTCCGAGCTGGCCCCGATGAAGAAGCTGCGCCGCGTCGCCGGTGTGGTCGCCGAGGCGGAGATCGCCGACGCGGCGGGCGAGCCGGTAGGCGTCTGAGCGCACACCCCCCACACAACCCCCTTACGACGGGACGGTCGTACGTCGATGAGCCCCCGCGCCGGGAATGCCGGCCCCCACACTCTCGCGTTCGTCGAGAGTCCGGTACAGCTGCTGAACGTGCTGGAGTGGGCGCACGCGCATGCGCCCGGCGTGGGGCTCACCCTCGTGGTGCTGTCACCCGTCGACCCGATGACGCGCGGCCAGCTGCGGCGGATGTCCGACCTGGCCCGCGACGAGGGGCACGAGGTCCGCTGGGAGGAGGCGCGCGGCGGCCCCTTGGCGCCCTTCCAGACCATCGGCGGCCTGGCCGGCCTGCTCCGCAGGGCGCGCCGGGTGGTGCTGGGGGACCCCTTCTCCCGCTACGTCCAACTGCTGCTGACGATCACCCGGGTCCGCGACCTGGTGGTCGTCGACGACGGCACGGCGACCATGGAGTTCGTCGGCCAGCTGGCCCGGGGCGAACGGCTGGTGCGCTGGCACCGCAAGGGCGGCCGCCCCGGCCCGCGGGACCTGATCTTCGCGCCGGTGTCGGCCTCGGCCCGCCGCCGCCTGACCCCCGGCGGCAACCGCAACGTCGAGATCTTCTCCTCCATGCCGATGGAGGAGACCCCGGCGGGCGTCACCGTCAGCGCCAACGACTTCACCTGGACCCGGGCCCGCTTCGGCCCGCCCCGCATCACCAAGGGCGCCGACATGGTCGGCACGTCCCTGGTGGAGACGGGCGTGGTCGACGACGACCGCTACCTGGAGGCCGTCCGCGCCCTGGCCAGGGCCCACGGTGCCACCCGCTACTTCGCCCACCGCCGCGAGAGCACGGACAAGCTCCGCCGGCTCGCGGTCGAGACCGGCCTGGAGATCGTCCGCCCCGAACTCCCCCTCGAACTGATCGCCCGCCGCGGCCCCATCGGCCGGACGATCCTCAGCTTCCCCTCCACGGTCGTCCACACCCTCCCCCTCGCCCTCTCCGGCACCGAGGTCCGAGTCGCGGTCTGCGACATCGACCCGACCTGGCTGACCGACCACGCCTCCCCTCGCGCCCAGGGCTTCCTGTCGGGGGTGACGGGGGCGGCGCGGGACGTGCATCGGTTGTCTACGGCCGGGGCGGGGGGTCAGGAAGATGTGACTGGTCCGGCCGGCGCGACTGGCTCGGCGGGTGCGGCTGGCCCGGCGGAAACGGCTGGCCCGGGGAGTATCGCCGGCACGGGCATGACGGGCTCGGCCGGGACAGCGGACTCGGCGAGCATGGCCGGGACGCCGGGTACGGCGGACAAGGTCGGCCCGTCCGGGACGGCAGGCTCGGCAGGTATGGCCGGCCCGGCGGGTGCGGTGGCTGCCGGCTGAGGGACCGGAGGCGCCTCGGGAGCCGACGGGGTCAGGCGGACGGCCGGGCGGCCAGGCGGTTCAGGCAGACCTCGCGGACCTGGCGGCCAGGGTTCACGTTCCGGCAGACGCCGGCTTGCGGGCCAGCAGGAACGCCCGAGGGCGTTGCTCCTCGCCCTCGGGCTCCCGCAGCACTCGTGAGTGGAGCTCCAGGCCGGCCTTCGTAAGGTGCGCCGCGACGGTCTCCGGGGTGCGCCAGTAGTAGTCGAGGGAGATCTCCTGCCCGAAGCGCTCGGTGAAGTGCGCACGGCCGTCCTCGGTACCGGACTGGAACCCGAGCAGCACGGGCGCACCCGGCACCAGGACGCGGTGGAACCCGGCGAAGACCGAGGGCAGATGGTCGTCGGGCACATGGATGATCGAGTACAGCGCGACGATGCCGCCGAGTGTCTCGTCCGGCAGGTCCAGGGCCGTCATCGAACCGACGTGGAACCGCAGCCCCGGATGCGCCTGGCGGGCCAGGGCCACCATGCGGGGCGAGACGTCCACCCCGAACACCGGCAGCCCCGACTCGTGCAGCCGGGCCGCCACGTATCCGGGCCCGCTGCCGATGTCGGCGACCGGGGGCTGCACCGGCGCTCCGGGCGCACGTACCAGGTCGACGAAGGCCGTCAGAAGGGCTCGCTCCAGCGGCCTTCCGGCCAGACTGTCCGGGAACCCGGCAGCGTAGTCCTCGGCGATGGCGTCGTACGAGGCCTGGGTGGACTGGACGAAATCGGGGCTGTAGGCGCGCACGGGGCGCACACTATCGGGGCCGTGCGTCCGCCAGACGAACAAGGCAGTGTTCCCCGCGCAGGGCGTGGTATCCGTGAAGGAGGATGGGTGGATACCGGCGCCATGAGTCAGGTGTGGTTGATGTCACACACCGTTGGTTGTGGTGACCGGCTCGGCCCTAAAAGCAGGCCAGCATACCCATCTGAGTTGATAGCTATGCGTTCGGCGGTCATATTTTCTTCCCCGAACGGGTTGAAGTTTTGTTGATCGGGGGTCGGACGACCGCCCTGGCGCCCTACCCTTCAGAGGGTGAAGCAATTGATGTCATTGGAGTCCGAGGTCGATCTTCCCGCGGGAGCCGTGCTTCCCGGCGCGCTGCCCGACGCTCTGCGCGCCGAGCTCATCGCGTTCCGACGCGACCTGCACATGCACCCGGAGCTGGGCAACCAGGAGTTCCGCACGACAGCCGCGATCAAGGAGCGGCTCGAGCAGGCCGGCCTCAAGCCGCGCGTACTCGCCGTCGGGACAGGACTCGTCTGTGACATCGGCCTGGAGGGCGAACAGTGGGACGGGGGCCCCAGCATGCTCGCCATGCGGGCCGACATCGACGGCCTGCCCATCCCCGACATGAAGAGCGAGTGCCCGTACCGCTCGACCGTGCCCGACCGCGCGCACGCCTGCGGCCACGACGTGCACACCACCGTCGTCCTCGGTGCCGGTCTCGTCCTCGCCGAACTGCACAAGCAGGGTCTGCTGCCCCGTCCCGTCCGGCTGATCTTCCAGCCCGCCGAGGAGGTACTGCCCGGCGGTGCCGCCGACGTCATCAAGTGCGGGGCGCTGGAGGGGGTCGGCGCGATCGTCGCCGTGCACTGCGACCCCCGCGTGGACGCGGGGCAGGTCGGGCTCCGGGAGGGTCCCATCACCTCCGCCTGCGACCGGTTGGAGATCGCCCTGAACGGCCCGGGCGGCCACACGGCCCGCCCCCACCTGACGACCGACCTGGTCACCGCGGCCGCCCGCGTCGTCACGGACGTACCGGCCCTGGTCAGCCGGCGCTTCGACAGCCGGAGCGGGCTCGCCATCACCTGGGGCCGTGTCGAGTCCGGGCACGCGCCCAACGTCATCCCGCAGCACGCCGAGCTCTCCGGCACGGTGCGGTGCCTCGACATCGAGGCGTGGCGGCAGGCTCCCGACGTCGTGGTCGCGGCGATCGACGAGGTCGCCAACCTGCACCGCGCCAAGTCGGAGATCAACTACGTCCGCGGCGTCCCGCCCGTCGTCAACGAGCCCGGCGTGACCGAGCTGCTGCGCGACGCCATGATCGCCCGACGCGGCGTCGAGTCGGTCGTCGGCACGGAGCAGAGCCTCGGCGGCGAGGACTTCTCCTGGTACCTGGAGCACGTCCCCGGGGCCATGGCCCGCCTGGGCGTACGCACCCCCGGCGAACGCCAGGTGCGCGACCTCCACCAGGGCGACTTCGACGTGGACGAGTCCGCGATCAAGGTAGGCGTGGAACTCTTCACCGCCGCAGCCCTCGTCAACGGCCTGCGCTGAGGCCGACCGCCGGGTTGCCAGGAGGACCCGCGCGACGCACCCGCCCTTGGCCCGCCCGCCCGGTCGGCACTTGTCTTGGCGGACAGGTGACTGCGGGTTTGTGAGTGCGGGCGGGCCTGGGCGTGGCGGGTGGGTGTCCGTGGTTTGTGGGTGCGGGCGGCTCTTGGCGACCGAGTCCCACCCGATGCCGGCGCTCGCCCGGTGGAGCTTCCGGGTGTTGCCCGGTGCCCGCCCCGTCTCCGCCCGACGCCCGCCCCCGCCCGACCGATCCCCCGGCCGCCGCACCCTCCGGTTGCGCCCCGGGCAGCCCCGGGGCAGCCTGGTGCGCGTGACGAGCAGGCATGCGCCGTGTGCCCGAGTACACCTTTCGACCCCGTTCGATCCCGTGGTTCACAAGGGCGTAACCGGCCATCGGCACGAATGGATAACGGCCCCGCGGTGAACCGTTCCCAGGAGTGTCTACGCGCGTTAATGTGCGCCGAACCGAGCACCCGCTGCGGGGCTTTGGAGAATGGGGAGCTTCAAGATGCGTCGGATTTCCAAACTGACCCGCGTCGCGGTGGGGGTCGCGTCGCTCGGGCTCGTCGCCACGGCCTGTGGTGGCACCAGCGGTGAGAGTGGTGGCGGCGACAGCAATGACCGTGGCGTCGCCATCGCGTACGACGTCGGCGGCAAGGGTGACCAGTCCTTCAACGACGCCGCCTACGCCGGCCTGACCAAGGCAAAGGACGAGTTCGGCTACAAGACCGCCGACATCGAGCCCACCGAGGGCGAGACCGACGCGGACAAGGAACAGCGCCTGGTCTCGCTGGCCAAGCAGGGCTACAACCCGGTCATCGGTGTCGGGTACGTCTATGGCCCGGCGATGAAGAAGGCGGCCGCCAGGTACCCGGACACCACCTTCGGCATCGTGGACTCCGTGGTCGAGGCCAAGAACGTCGCCTCCCTCGTCTTCGCCGAGGAGCAGGCCTCGTACCTCGCAGGTGTCGCCGCCGCCAAGGCCACCAAGTCGGACGTCGTCGGCTTCGTGGGCGGTGTGGACATCCCGCTGATCCACAAGTTCGAGGCCGGCTACAAGCAGGGCGTGGAGGACACCAAGCCCGGCGTGCGGGTGCTGTCCCAGTACCTGACCCAGACGGCCGAGGAGGGTGGCTTCGCCAGCCCCGACAAGGGCAAGGCCGCCGCCGAGGGGCAGATCGAGAAGAAGGCGGACGTGCTCTACGCGGCCGCCGGCCTGTCCGGCCAGGGCGTCATCGAGGCCGCCGCCAAGGCGAAGGTCTGGGCGATCGGCGTCGACTCCGACCAGTACAAGCAGGCCCCCCTCGCCCCGTACAAGAACCACATCCTCACCTCCGCCCTCAAGGACGTCGGCGGAGCGGTCTACGCGCTGGCCAAGTCCGTCAAGGACGACAAGCCGCTGACCGGCACGCAGACCTTCGACCTGAAGGTCAACGGCGTCGGCCTCTCCGAGTCGAACCCCGAGTTCGCCAAGGTCGCGGGCCTCAAGGAGGCCGTGGACAAGGCCAAGGAAGGCATCAACGACGGTTCCATCAAGGTCAAGACCGAGTAGTACCTCAACGGTCTGCGGCAGCCGGAGCGGGCGGGCACCCAGGGTGCCCGCCCGCTCCGCCGTTCCCGTGGAGACCAGGAATCGGAGGCCGGGAACCGCGAGCCGGATCACCCAGCGCCACCCTCCGTTCGCAGGCGGCAACGCCCCGGCCAAGGCCGGGTGATGGCTTGGCCACGGGCGCATAACAAGGTGGACAGAAGGGGTTTTCAGGCAGGTCTACGCGCGTTAATCTGCGGCGAAGCCAGCGCCGAAGCTGAACCGTCCCGGCGCTATGCGGCCCCGGTAGTACGACAGGAGCACCCACACATGCGCCGGATTTCCCGGATCACGGTCGCAGGCGCAGCGACCGCCTCCCTGGCCCTCGCCCTCTCCGCCTGCGGCAGCACCTCGACCTCCGGGTCGTCGGACTCGAAGGGGAACAAGGGCCTCGCCATCGCGTACGACGTCGGCGGCAAGGGCGACCAGTCCTTCAACGACGCCGCGTACGCGGGTCTGGAGCAGGCGCAGAAGGAGTTCGGCTACGAGACGGCCGACGTGGAGCCCACCGAGGGCGAGACGGACGCCGACAAGGAGCAGCGCCTGGTCTCGCTGGCGAAGCAGGGCTACAACCCGGTCATCGGCGTCGGCTACGCGTACGCCTCGGCCGTCAAGGGCGCCGCGGAGAAGTTCCCGAAGACCACCTTCGGCATCGTCGACGACGCCACGATCAACACCAAGAACGTCGCCGACCTCGTCTTCAGCGAGGAGCAGGCCTCCTACCTGGCCGGTGTCGCCGCCGCCAAGAGCACCAAGTCGAACGTCGTCGGCTTCGTCGGCGGTGTGGACATCCCGCTGATCCACAAGTTCCAGGCGGGCTTCGCGCAGGGCGTCAAGGACACGAACCCGAAGGTGAAGGTCCTCTCGCAGTACCTGACGCAGACGGCCGAGGAGGGTGGTTTCTCCAGCCCCGACAAGGGCAAGACGGCCGCCGAGGGGCAGATCGAGAAGAAGGCGGACGTCGTCTACGCGGCCGCCGGCCTGTCCGGCCAGGGCGTGATCGAGGCCGCCGCCGCCAAGAAGGTGTGGGCCATCGGCGTGGACTCCGACCAGTACAAGCAGGCCGCCCTCGCCAAGTACAAGGACTTCATCCTCACCTCGGCGATGAAGGACGTCGCCAAGGCGGTGTACAACCTGGCGAAGTCGGTCGAGGACGGCAAGCCCGAGACCGGTATCGTTCGTGGCGATCTGAAGACCGGCGAGGTGAGCCTGTCGGACTCCAACCCGAAGTTCGCGGACGACGCCGAGCTCCAGGCAGCCATCAAGACGGCCAAGGAGAAGATCATCAGCGGCGAGATCAAGGTCAAGAGCAGCTGACGACCGACTGCCTCGAAAGCAGGCGGTAACCCCCGGGGTTACGTCCGCTCGACGGGGTACGGGGAGGCTGCTCCTCGTACCCCGTTGTCGCGGTGCGTCGGCCCCTTTGTATGCCGTAGGGGCGCTACGCGCGTAGACGACCCCCGTCCCCAGGAGAGTGCGCCATCAACGCGTCCAGCAGCCCTCCGGCCGGAGCGGCGGTCAAGGAATCGGTGACCGCCGTCGAGCTCGCCGGGATCACGAAACGTTTCCCGGGCGTCGTGGCCAACCACGACATCCACCTCAGCGTCCGCAAGGGCACCGTGCACGCCCTCGTCGGCGAGAACGGCGCCGGCAAGTCGACGCTGATGAAGATCCTCTACGGCATGCAGAAGCCGGACGAGGGCACCATCGCCGTCGACGGCGAGCAGGTCGCCTTCTCGTCGCCGGCCGACGCCATCGCCCGCGGCATCGGCATGGTCCACCAGCACTTCATGCTCGCCGACAACCTCACGGTCCTCGAGAACGTCGTCCTCGGCAGCGAGAAGCTGTACGGCATCGGCGCCAAGGCCCGCCGCAAGATCAAGGAGCTCTCCGAGCGCTACGGCCTCGACGTCGACCCCGACCTGCTGGTCGAGGAACTCGGCGTCGCCGCCCGCCAGCGCGTGGAGATCCTCAAGGTCCTCTACCGAGGCGCCCGGATCCTCATCCTGGACGAGCCGACCGCCGTGCTCGTGCCGCAGGAGGTCGACGCCCTCTTCGCCAACCTGCGCGAACTGAAGTCCGAGGGCCTGTCGGTCATCTTCATCTCGCACAAGCTCGGCGAGGTGCTCTCCGTCGCCGACGAGATCACCGTCATCCGCCGCGGCACCACCGTCGGCACGGCCGTCCCCGCCGAGACCACCCCGCGCCAGCTCGCGGAGATGATGGTCGGCAGCGAACTGCCCACGCCCGAGACGGCCGAGTCCACGGTCACCGACCGCCCGGTCATCAGCGTCGACAAGCTGCGCCTGGCGGCCCCCGGCGGCAAGGCACTCCTCGACGACATCAGCTTCACCATCCACGCGGGCGAGGTCCTCGGCATCGCCGGCGTCGAGGGCAACGGCCAGACCGAGCTGGTCGACGCGCTCATCGGCCTCAGGCACCCCGACTCCGGCACCATCCGGCTCGCCGACGAGGAGATCACCGCCTGGCCCACCCGCAGGCGCCGCGAGCAGGGCATCGGCTACATCCCCGAGGATCGCCACCGTCACGGCCTGCTCCTGGAGGCACCCCTCTGGGAGAACCGCATCCTCGGCCACGTCACCGAGAAGCCCCTCGCCAAGGGCGTCTGGCTGGACCCGAAGGCGGCCCAGGAGGACACCCGCCGGATCGTCACGGAGTACGACGTCCGCACCCCCGGCATCGACGTCACCGCCGCCTCCCTGTCCGGCGGCAACCAGCAGAAGCTGATCGTCGGCCGCGAGATGAGCCACAAGCCGCGCTTCCTGATCGCCGCCCACCCCACCCGGGGCGTGGACGTCGGCGCCCAGGCCGCCATCTGGGACCACATCCGCGAGGCCCGCCGCGAGGGCCTGGCCGTACTGCTGATCTCCGCCGACCTGGACGAGCTCATCGGCCTGTCCGACACGCTGCGCGTGATCTACAACGGCAAGCTGGTCGCGGACGCCGACCCGGCCACCATCACCCCCGAGGAGCTCGGCTCGGCCATGACCGGCGCCGCCACCGGGCACCTCGAGCACGAAGAGACCCCCGAGATCTCGAAGGCCGACGCCCCCGAGTCTCCGGAAGACGAGGCCCGCTGATGAAGAAGTTCGACAGGGAGCGCGTGCTCCTCGCGGTGGCCGGACCGGTCATCGCGCTCGCCGTGGCCTTCGTCCTGAGCGCGATCGTGCTGGTCGCGTCGGGCAAGAGCCCCGTCGAGCCGTTCGCCCTGATGTTCGAGCAGATCGGCTTCTCGGACATCCAGGTGCTGGTCATCAACCAGGCGTCGATGTACTACATCGCGGCGCTCGCGGTGGCCATCGGCTTCCGGATGAACCTGTTCAACATCGGCGTAGACGGCCAGTACCAGCTCGGCGCGATGCTGGCCGCGATCGTCGGCGCCCACGTCGCCCTGCCGGCCGCCCTCCAGGTCCCGCTGCTGCTCCTGACCGCCGTCCTCACCGGCGCCTTCTGGGCCGGCATCGCCGGTGTCCTCAAGGTCACCCGCGGCGTCAGCGAGGTCGTCGCCACGATCATGCTCAACGCGATCGCCACGTCCGTGATCGCCTACCTGTGGCTGCCGAACGTCTTCGGTGTGAAGGTCGGCAACAACAACACCACCGGCGAGATGCACTCCTCCGGCTGGATCCCCGGCATCGGCATGGGCGCGGCAGGCGAGATCTACGGCCTGGTGCTGCTCGCCGTCCTGCTCGGCATCGGCTACTGGGTCGTCCTCAACCGCACCCGCTTCGGCTTCGACCTGCGCGCCTCCGGCGCCTCGCAGACCGCCGCCGCGGCCAGCGGCGTGGACCCGGGGCGCATGGTGCTCAGCGCCATGCTGATCTCCGGCGGCATCGCGGGCCTCGCCGGCCTGCCGATCCTGCTCGGCGACACCCACACCTACAGCCTGAACTTCCCCACGGGCATCGGCTTCCTCGGCATCGGCATCGCCCTGCTCGGCCGCAACAGCCCCGTGGGCATCGCCTTCGCCGCCCTGCTGTGGGCCTGGCTCGACAAGGCCTCGCCCGAGCTGGACTTCCACGGCTACGACAAGGAGATCGCGGTCATCATGCAGGGCCTGATCGTGCTCTCGGTCGTCGTCTCCTACGAGGCCGTCCGCGAGTGGGGCCTGCGCCGCCAGCAGCGCCGGGTCGGCGCCGAACTGGCCGCCGGTCACGTCCTCGGCAACAACAACACCACGAAGGAGGTGGCTGGCCGATGACCACCGTGACCGACCTCAACCAGCCCACGCTGCAGCCCGCGGCGCCGACCGGCCGCCGCCTGTCGCTGCCCGTCCTGCTGCTGATCATCGCCGGCGGCCTGGCGCTCACCTCGATCGTCCGCCTCATCACCGGCGCCGACGGCATCACCAACGTCAGCCAGATGTCCACCGCGCTCCAACTCGCCGTGCCGATCGGCCTCGCCGGTCTCGGCGGCCTGTGGGCCGAGCGCGCGGGCGTGGTCAACATCGGCCTCGAGGGCATGATGATCCTCGGCACCTGGTTCGGCGCCTGGGCCGGCTTCCAGTGGGGCCCGTGGACCGGTGTCCTGGTCGGCATCCTCGGCGGCGCGATCGGCGGCCTGCTGCACGCCTTCGTGACCGTCACCTTCAACGTCAACCACATCGTCTCCGGTGTGGCCATCAACATCCTCGCCCTCGGCGCCACCCGCTACCTCGCGCCCCTCGCCTTCGAGGGCCACACGGGCGGCTCCGCCAAGCAGTCCCCGGCGGTCGACTCCCTCGGCAGCTTCACGGTGCCGGGCCTGTCCGACGCGCTCAGGGACCTCAACAACCAGGGCTGGTTCTTCGTCTCCGACATCGCCGGCCTGCTCGGCGGCCTGGTCACCAACGTCTCCTGGCTGACCCTGATCGCCGTCGCGCTCATCCCCGGCACCTGGTGGGTGCTGTGGCGCACCGCGTTCGGCCTGCGGCTGCGCTCCTGCGGCGAGAACCCGGTCGCCGCCGAGTCCCTCGGCGTCAACGTCTACAAGTACAAGTACATCGCAGTCGTCATCTCCGGCGGTCTGGCCGGCCTCGGCGGTGTCTTCCTGTCGATCGTCGCGAACCCCTTCTACCTGGAGGGCCAGGTCAGCGGGCGAGGCTTCATCGGCCTCGCGGCGATGATCTTCGGCAACTGGATGCCGGGCGGCCTCGCCCTCGGCGCGGGCCTGTTCGGCTACACCGACAGCCTCAACCTGCGCGGCGGCTCCGCGAACGTCCACGCCCTGCTGCTGCTCGGCGCCCTGCTGCTGGTCATCGGCGCGATCTGGCTCGTGGTCCGCAAGAAGTACGTCCCGGCCGTGGCGACCCTGATCGCCGGCGCCCTGGTGTTCGCCTGGTACGCGAGCACCGACGAGGTCCCGAACCAGGTCGTCTCCGCCACGCCGTACGTCATCACCCTGGTGGTCCTCGCCCTGTCCGCCCAGCGCCTGCGGATGCCGAGGGCGAACGGCATGCCGTACCGGAAGGGGCAGGGCAAGTGACCGGCGCCGGCCCGGAGGTCGACTGGGAGAAGCTGCGCGCCGTGGCCCGGGACGCCATGTCCCGGGCGTACGCCCCCTACTCCGGTTACCCGGTCGGCGTGGCCGCCCTGGTCGACGACGGCCGGATCATCTCCGGCTGCAACGTCGAGAACGCCTCCTACGGACTCGGCCTGTGCGCCGAGTGCGGCCTGGTCTCCGAGCTGCACAACACTGGCGGCGGCCGGCTGACGCACTTCACGTGCGTCGACCGGAACGGCGAGTCGCTGGTCCCGTGCGGCCGCTGCCGCCAGCTGCTGTACGAGTTCGGCGGCCCGGACCTGCTGCTGGAGACCCCGGCGGGGATCCTGCCGCTGTCGGAGATGCTGCCGCAGGCCTTCGGCCCGGAGCACCTCACCAAGTAATCCCCGTGCGGCCCCCCTGAGTTGCTCACGCGACCGGCTCAGGGGGGCCGTACGCTTCTGGAACCCTCGGAAGGAAGCCCAAGCCATGGCCATGGACGCCATCTCCGTCATCCGCACCAAGCGGGACCGCGGCGAACTCAGCGACGAGCAGATCGACTGGGTCATCGACGCGTACACCCGCGGGGAGGTGGCCGACGAGCAGATGTCGGCCCTCGCGATGGCCATCCTGCTCAACGGCATGAACCGCCGCGAGATCGCCCGCTGGACGGCCGCGATGATCGCCTCCGGCGAGCGCATGGACTTCTCGTCCCTGTCCCGCCCGACGGCCGACAAGCACTCCACGGGCGGCGTCGGCGACAAGATCACTCTGCCGCTCGCCCCCCTGGTGGCCGCCTGCGGGGCGGCGGTCCCGCAACTGTCGGGCCGCGGCCTCGGCCACACCGGCGGCACCCTGGACAAGCTGGAGTCGATCCCCGGCTGGCGCGCCCTGCTCTCGAACGAGGAGATGCTGTCCGTCCTGGACGGCACCGGCGCGGTGATCTGCGCCGCGGGCGACGGCCTGGCCCCCGCCGACAAGAAGCTGTACGCACTGCGCGACGTCACGGGCACGGTCGAGGCGATCCCGCTGATCGCCTCCTCGATCATGTCGAAGAAGATCGCGGAGGGCACGGGCTCGCTGGTCCTGGACGTGAAGGTGGGCACGGGCGCCTTCATGAAGACCTTGGAGGACGCCCGGGAACTGGCCTCCACGATGGTCGGCCTGGGCACCGACCACGGCGTGAAGACGGTCGCGCTCCTCACGGACATGTCGACCCCGCTCGGTCTGACGGCCGGCAACGCCCTGGAGGTCCGCGAGTCCGTGGAGGTTCTGGCGGGCGGCGGCCCGGCGGACGTGGTCGAGCTGACGATCGCCCTGGCCCGCGAGATGCTGGACGCCGCCGGAGTGAAGGACGCCGACCCGGCGAAGGCCCTGGCCGACGGCTCGGCGATGGACGTCTGGCGCCGCATGATCACGGCCCAGGGCGGAGACCCGGACGCGGAGCTGCCGGTGGCACGCGAGCGGCACGTCATCAAGGCCCCGGCCTCAGGCGTCCTCACCCGCCTCGACGCCTACGGCATCGGCGTCGCCGCCTGGCGCCTCGGCGCGGGCCGCGCCCGCAAGGAGGACCCGGTCCAGGCGGGCGCGGGCATCGAGATGCACGCCAAGCCGGGCGACACGGTGCGGGAGGGCCAGCCTCTGCTGACCCTGCACACGGACACGCCGGAGCGGTTCACGTACGCGCTGGAGGCGGTGGCGGGCTCGTACGACATCGCCGCGCCGGGCACGGACTTCACGGCGTCGCCGGTGGTGCTGGAACGTATCGCCTGACCAGGCGGTTTCTCCTTCGGGTGAACGGGATCGGTGGACCCCCGCCGGTCCCGTTCGGCATGCTGGGATCGGTGACGCACCGATAGGAGACCGCCAGTGCGACACGAAGTCGCTCCACCTAAGTGGATGACCCGCAGGAGGAAAGACGGTCATGAGCAGGTCATCCCGGACCAGTGTCCAAGGTCCGTCCCCACTTCCGCATGCGTCGCTGGCAACGGCGGGGTGTGAAGCCGGAAGCGTAAGCCCAAGAGCGGCACGGCCATCGGGCCGCAACAGGCCAGGGGAAGACCGGACGGGCTAATGCGAATGAACCCTTGACGAAATCTCGTAACTCCTGTGCCGCGTCGATGGTGAGCTGTCGGCGGCAGACAGGCCCTGGCGCGGAAGAGCGCACGACGACCCCTGAGGATTGGTGCTGAAGGGGGAGGACACCGTCGGGCCCGGGATTAAGAGGGAGCCCACCCCGGTCGCATCTTGTGGGAGTGGAACGTGGAAACCCCGTTGGAGTCCGGGAGTGATCTCGGTAAGCCGGAGGTAACGAAGGACCAACCCTCCAGCGGGACAGGATGATCCGAGAAGCGAACGCCGACAGGGCGAAAGCCCAGGGGAAAAGGACGCGGAATCCTCCGCCGCGTCCCATAACTCGTCGGATACGGGGCCGATGCCCCGGCCCGAAAGGGAGCCCACGCGGATCAGGTAGGCCCGTGATGAAGAACTGCGAAGAACCCTGAACCGAAGGGCAAGTTGGATGCCGAAGGCAGGTGTGGCAATGACCGTTATGACGGCGATGCCTCCCACGACGGCGAACGGACCGGAGGACTACGCCCAGACCTGGCACAGCATCGACTGGGCCAAGGCGGAGGCGTCGGTACGGCGACTGAGGCAGCGCATCTTCACAGCCACGCAGGAAGGGGACCTGAAGAAGGTCCGGAACTTGCAGAAGCTGTTGCTGCGGTCTTACTCGAACACGCTCGTGAGCGTGAAACGGGTGACGCAGCAGAGCACAGGCCGTCGGACAGCAGGGATTGACCAAGAACGTGCGCTCACTCCGAGCGCGCGAGGGCGACTGGCCGCTGAAATCGCAGCGGAGCGTTGTCCTGGAAAGCCCCTGCCCGTCCGGCGCGTGTACATTCCCAAAGCCAACGGAAAGCAGCGCCCCTTGGGCGTTCCAGTCATCCGTGACCGGGTCCGCCAGGCCCGCGTCAAGAATGCGTTGGAACCCGAGTGGGAAGCCCGGTTCGAGCAACGAAGCTACGGCTTCCGCCCCGGCCGGGGCTGTCATGACGCGATCGGCGCCATCTTCAATATCGCGGGCCAGAAACGCGCCAAGCGGTTATGGGTGCTCGATGCTGATCTGACAGCGGCGTTCGACCGTATTTCCCACGACCACCTGATGAGCCTCATCGGTACCTTCCCGGCACGGGAAGCGATCCGAGGATGGCTCAAGGCGGGAGTGATGGACTGCGGACGATTTTCGCCCACCGATGAGGGAACTCCCCAGGGTGGTGTGATCAGCCCGCTGCTGCTCAACGTGGCCTTGCACGGCATGGAGACAGCGGCCGGACATATCACGGACGGACGCTCCAACAGGTCCCGAAGGGATGCCCCGGTGCTGGTTCGGTACGCGGATGACTTCGCTGTTTTCTGCCACAGCGAGGAAGAAGCGCACCGGGTCAGGGAGCAGTTGTCTCAGTGGATGGCCCCGCGCGGGGTCGCCTTCAACGAGGAGAAGACATCCGTCATCCACCTCGAAGAAGGTTTCGACTTCCTCGGGTTCAACATCCGCAGATACAAGGGCATCCTGTTGATCAAGCCGAGCAAGGCGGCTGTGAAGAGGGTCCGGGAACGGCTCCGCAGTGAAGTGGTCGGTCTGAGAGGGTCGAACGCTGGCGCTGTGGTGAGAAGGCTCAACCCGATTATCAAGGGATGGGCCACCTACTACCGGACGGTGGTGTCCAAGGAGACCTTCAAGGCCCTGGATTTCTATGTGTGGACGCTCACGCAGAAGTGGGTCAAACACTCCCACCCGAACAAGCCGAAGGGCTGGCGTCTGGCCAGGCACTACGGCGCTTTCAACTCGACCCGGAAGGACCAGTGGGTCTTCGGTGACCGGGACACCGGCACCTACCTCTACAAGTTCAACTGGACCAGGATCGTCCGGCACGTGATCGTCAAGGAAGGCAACTCCCCTGACGATCCATCGCTGGCCGAGTACTGGGCGAACCGCCGACGCATAAGGATGCCCGGGACCGCCGACAGGTGGACCATCACTCTCGCATCCCGTCAGAAGGGGATCTGCCCGCTGTGTGAACAGCCCCTGATCCCCGATGCCGAGTACACACCGGACAACCCACGCGAGTGGGCCGCCTGGTTCTCGGCATCGATGAAGCCGCTGCACAAGCACCACTTCATCTACCGGCGCGACGGCGGCTCGGACGAGCGGACGAACCTTCGCCTCGTACACGCCGACTGCCATCGCCAGCACCACGCCGGCGACCACAGAAGGGCCAAGCAAGATGACCGACCCGCGTGACTCCAGGGGCCCGCTTGAGCCGGATGCGGTGAACAGCCGCACGTCCGGTTCTGAGGGGGCCGGAGGGCGGCAACGCCCTCCGGCTACCCGACTGAGCGCACTCACCGTGAGCCAGGACCCCGACCAGAACTGGGACGACCTCGTCCGGTTCTGGGAGGACATGGAATGGCCTGAGGGCAGCAAGGTGGAGATCATCGAGGGGATCATCACCGTGTCCCCTGCTCCCGCGTCCCGCCACAACGTGATCGCGGCCCGCATCCAGCGTCGCCTCTACTCCGCGATCCCAGAGGACTGGGAGATCTTCCAGACACTGGCGATCGCCGTACCGTCACGTCTGGGCATGCTCATCCCGGACCTGCTCGTGGCGCCCGTGCAGGAATGCGCGGAGGCGGGCTCCCACATCCCGGCGGCCCTGGCCGAACTCGTCGTCGAGGTGACCTCCAAAGCCAACGCCCGTCACGACCGCGTCAGCAAGCCCGCCGCCTACGCCACGGCCGGAATTCCGCTCTACCTCCTCGTCGACCGCTGGGCTCCCGGAGGCCCCACCGCGACGCTCTACGGGGAGCCGAAGGGCGATGTCTACCGTGTCCTGAGTGCCGTGAAGTTCGGTGATCCCATCAAGCTGCCGGACCCGTTCGACGTGACGATCGACACCGGTGAGTTCCCGGTCGACTGACCGTCACCCCAGCAACGCCGCCACCACCACCAGAACCGGCACCGCCAACACCGTCGACAACAAGATCGACTCCCTCGCCAGCACCTCGCCCACCCGATAGCTGCTCGCGTACGTGAACAGGTTCTGTGCCGCCGGAAGTGCCGACGTCACCACCACGTCGAGCAGGGAGGCGCCGTGGAGCCCGAAGACGCCCGCTGCCAGGGCCCAGGCGACCAGGGGCTGGATGACCGCCTTGAGGGCCACGGCGAGGAGGACAGGGGCCCGTTCCGCGCCGCGCAGCGGAAGCGTGCTGCCGCGCAGGGAGATGCCGAAGGCCAGAAGGACCGCCGGGACCGACATGTTGCCGATCAGGGTGAGCGGGTCCATCAAGGGGCCGGGGACGTGCAGGCCCGACGCCGACGCCGCCACACCGGCCAGGGAGCCCAGCGCTATCGGGTTGCGCAGGGGCGTGAGCAGGCGTTGCCACAGGGGCCGCTTCTCGCCGCCGCTCGCCAGGTCCAGGACCGTCAGCGCCACCGGCGTGACCCCGACCAGCTGGAACAGCAGCACCGGCGCGACCAGTGACGCGTCGCCCAGCACGTACACCGCGATGGGGATGCCGAGGTTCCCCGAGTTGACGTAGCTGGAGCACAGCGCGCCGATCGTCGTCCGGCCCACACCCCAGCCGCGCGCGGCACCCACCGCCACGAAGACACCCGCCACCGCCGCCGTGCTCATCGCCGTGACCAGCAGCCGGTCGGAGAAGATCACCGACAGGTCGGCCCGGGCGAGTGTCGTGAAGAGCAGCGCCGGGGACGCCACATGGAAGGCCAGCCTGGTGAGGACCTCGCGTCCGCCGTCGCCCAGATACCCACGGCGGCCGATCAGATAGCCCACCCCGATGACGCCGGCGATCACCGCGAACCCGCTCAGCACCCCCTGCACGACACCCCCTCACCGGCGAGGCGGGCATCGGACAGCACCGGAGGGGCAGGTGCATGGGGCATACAGCCAACCCTCCGGGGAAGGCCGTCCCGAGGTCAATGTGATCCTTACGGCGCCGACAGGACGGACCGCCGCGATGAGTTACCGCCGCCCGCCCGGTCTACCGATCGTGGACGCCATGACACCGTTCCTATTCCGTGAGCAGGAGTGAGTCTTGGACCCGTACCTGCGCATCTGGCGCATCCCGAACGGTTTTGGATGCACTGGTCGCCCGCTTTCGCTCCGCATCCGGCGACACGCATCTTGTGCGTGGTCCGGGAATGCGGGGGCGGGTTTCCTCACGCGCCCGGGACCCGTGTCCGGCCTGGACGGTCCGATGCCCTGCAGCATCACTCTGGTGCTGCAGGGGCGGTGCCGTCCGTCGCCTGATCGGGTGCCCGAGGGTGCGTCGTCCGATGGCCACCGCGGCGGCGTCGTGCCGCGTGGTGGCCCGATTGATGCTGGTGAGGGGCTTGTGCCAGTGCTGGGCGCCCCATTTGCTGGTGTAGGCGGGATCAACCGCGACGACGGGGATGCCCAGTTCGGCGGCCATGCCGACCAGCCGGGCCCGCAATCTGGCGGTGGGCAGGCCGGAGATGAGCTTGCGGAACCGCTTGCGTCCGCCGTGCTTCTCCCGGGTCTTCTCGCCGGCGAAGTCGAGGTCCTCGACGGCGACGGCAAGGCTATGGCGCTTGGCAAAGTGCAGCAGCCGGATCAGGGCGTGCCGGATCTGGGCGTCGCGGTGGGTAGCGGTACCGGTGCGGTCGTAGCCGAAGCGCAGCGGTGCGCCGACGGGGTTGCCGTGGGTGTCCAGGCGCCAGGCGGCGAGGTGGTCGGCGTTGGTGTCGACTCCGAGCATCCCGCGCGTGCGTGCCGCTGCCAGCGGCACGCAGTTCACTGGCGGGTTGGTCCAGGAGGCGGTGAGGTACCAGCGGCCTCGGAGCACGTCTTCGTGGATGCGGTACGCCACGGCCCGGTGAGCGGTGATGCGGTCGCGCCACTGCTCGCCCCGGCGCGCGAACGCCACGCGTGCGGTGAGCACGTACCGGCCGTGCGGCGCGTTCGCCAGGTGGGCGAGCGGGGCGGGCAGCTTGACAGAGACCTCGCCGTCGGGACTGACGCGGATGGTCTCGTTGCCGTACCGCTTGCCCGACTCCCCGTCCGCAGCCAGGAACCGGCGCCCGGCCTCCCACCGGGCCCGCCACCCCGCCTCACTCAGCCCGGCCGCATCCAGGTGATGCCGCTTGTTCAGCAGCTGCTTCCCGCCCCGCACCACGTGCACGACACCGGCTCGCCAGTCGGCTCGCACCGCCTCCAGCCGGTTCTCCAGCACACGCAGCCTGCGGGACTTGGAATGCCACTCCCGCCGCGACCTATAGCCCCCTGGCGTGCCCTTTCTGCCCTTCTCACCCACCGGCAGAGACAGCCGACGAGCAATGGTGCGCACCCCAGCCTCGAGGCCCTGGATGTGTGCGAGTTGGGCGCGCCGCGCCAGACCCCACTGGTCGTTGCTGGCCTTCGTGATCGACCCCGCCCACCGCGCCGACGATTGCCCCGTCAGCGCCCGCTTACGGTCCGCCCACGCAGCGCTGTCGTGTTCCGGCCCGGCCGCACACCGCACCCTCAGATCGCGCGAGGCCAGCGAGCCGAGATGGTCACCCACCAGCCGCAGTACCCGTTCATCGGCGGCGGTCAGCTGCTTGAGCCGGTCCCGGACGGCGACCCCGGACGGGCCGGGCACCACGAACGGTGCCGCCACCTCCCGCAGCACGCCCAAACCCGACCACCCCCTTGCCTGCAGACCCACGACCTTCCCGCCGCGTCCAACGACCACCACCCGCAAAGGTCACTCATTCGATGAAAGAACTCCCGTTCCCCCGCCGCGAGCGACGCCCCACAGGGCCCGGACACTCGCACTCACACACGTCAGAACGCACACCTGCACAGCCATCCCGTACCAGTTCATACCCCCCCGTGCTCGTGCTCCCCGGCCCTGTCGCCCGGGACGAGGTGAGCGGACTGAGCGACGACGTACGGGCACTGCTGCGAGCCGGCCCTGCCCGGGTCGTGGTGTGCGATGTCGGAGGCCTCGGGCCGCCGGGGCTCGCCGCCGTCGACCTGCTCGCGCGGCTCCAGCTCGCCGCCCGCCGGGCCGGGGGCCGGATCAGGCTGCGCGATCCCGACCCGGCCCTATGCGCCCTTCTCGACCTGGTCGGTCTCCGCTTCGAGGTGGAGGGGCAGGTCGAAGAGCGGGAACCAGCGCTGGGTGTCGAGGAAGCAGTGGAACCCGGTGATCCGGCCGTCTGAGATCTCCAGCACCTGGACCGCCCACGGCGTGAAGCCGCCCTTCTCCGGGTCGGGCTTGTACTGGGCGAACCCCGGCAGGCCGTTGACCTGGACCGGCACCAGCCGGGAGCCCGCGCAGGGCGCGCCCAGGGTGGTCATGAAGCCGGTGATGTCGCCGACGCCGGTCAGCCACAGGTCGAACGGCGGCATCGTCATCACCGCGTCCTCGTGCAGCAGGGCCGTCAGCGCCGTCATGTCGTAGCCCTCGAAGGCCGCCACATAGCGGTCCAGCAGCTTCTGCTGGTCCTCGTCCAGCGGGTCGGAGAGGGTCGCGTCGGCGCCCGGCTCCTTCCGCTCGGCCAGGGTCGCGCGGGCCCGCTGGAGGGCGCTGTTGACCGACGCCACGGACGTGTCCAGCAGCTCGGCGACCTCGCTGGCCTTCCAGGCGAGCACCTCGCGCAGGATCAGCACGGCCCGCTGCTTGGCCGGCAGCTGCTGGAGGGCGGCCATGAAAGCGAGCCGCACGGACTCCTTGGCTACCGCCGCCTCCGCCGGGTCGTCGGTCGTGGGCAGCACACGGGCGTCCGGCATGGGCTCCAGCCAGGTGTTGTCCGGGCGGGGGGTGAGGGCCGCCTGGGCGAGCGGGGTGGACTCGGTCAGGTCCATGGGCCTGGCGCGCTTGTTGCCCGCGGTCAGCATGTCCAGGCACACGTTGGTCGCGATGCGGTAGAGCCAGGAGCGGAGGCTGGAGCGGCCCTCGAACTTGTCGTAGCTGCGCCAGGCGCGGATCATCGTGTCCTGCACCGCGTCCTCGGCCTCGAAGGAGGAGCCGAGCATCCGGTAGCAGTACCCCGTCAGCTCGGTCCGGTGTGCCTCCAGCCTGGTGTCCAGATCCGTTGGTGCCGCCGTGCCGTTCGTCATCGTCCACCCACCCCTGTGGAATTTCTGTCACTCGCCATCGCGCCCAGCACTTCGGAAGCTACCGCAGCCCACTGACAACGGCCCCCCGAGCACACAAAAGCGCAGGCAGGAGCAGCGCTTCAGACCAGCTGTTTCACCGACATCAGCAGGTGCCGGTGCCCCCCGGCCGTCTCCCCGGCCCCCTCGGCGGCCCCGTCGCCCGGCACCGCGTGCAGCAGCGCCCGCTGCCCCGCCCCCAGCAGTTCCAGCCGTACGCGCGGGCTCTCGAAGGACGTCAGCGCGTCCAGCAGATAGGCCGGGTTGAAGGCCACCGGCACCTCGTCGGCGCCGGTCAGCGTGGCCGGCAGCCGCTGGAGCGCCACGTCGTCGCCGTAGCCGGCGCGGAGCGTGACGGACCCGTCGGACGAGAAGTCCAGCCGCACCGGACTGCTCGCCTCCGCCACCACCGCGACCCGCCGCACGGCCTCCGCGAGCCCCTCGCACGCCACCTCGGCGACCGCGGCCCCCGCCATGTCGAACAGCGACTTGTACGTCGGCAGCCGCCCGTCCAGCAGCCGCAGCGCCGTCCGCGTCCGCCCGCCCTGGAAGCCGATCAGCCCGCCGCCGGCGGCCGGGTCCCACCCGATCAGCACGTCCCCGCAGCGCCCCAGCGACCGTGCGACGTCCAGCAGGCGCCGCGCGGGCAGCAACGCTTCCACCACACCGTCGGCCGCGGCCCCCGGCTGCCACTCCAGCCGCCGCACGGCGTACCGGTAGCGGTCCGAAGCGGCCAGTGTCATCTGTCCGTCCTCCAGGCGCAGTTGGACGCCAGTCAGCAGCGGAAGCGTGTCGTCGCGCCCGGCCGCGACGGCGACCTGGGCGACGGCCGTCGCGAACGCGACGGCGTCCACCGTGCCGTACGGCGCGGGCGGCGCCGGCAGGGCCGGGTACTCGGCGAGGGGCAGCGTCGACAGCCCGAACCGCGTGCCGTCCGCCTCCACCGTGAACCGCGACGCCTCCAGCGCGCAGCTCACCGGCCCGTCCGGCAGCACCCGGCAGACGTCCAGCAGCCGCCGCCCGAGGACGAGCACCCGCCCGGGCACCGCGACCTCCGCCTCGGCCTCCACCCGTACCGCCGCCTCGAAGTCGAACCCCGTCACGGCCAGCCGTCCCGCGTCCGCCTCCAGCAGCAGCCCGCCCAGCACCGGCACCGGCGCCCGCGAGGGCAGCGCCCGTACCGCCCGGCCCACGGCCTCGGTCAACGCCGTACGGTCGATGCGGAACTCCATGAAAATCCCCCTGCTCGGATCCGGTGGTCAGCGGAGGCGGACGTTATCCGCACCCACTGACAACCGGCCCCGACCAGGGGGAACGGCCAGGCTCCGGGCTCAGGCGGCCGTGGCCAGCCGGCGCTGCATCCGTGCCGCCCGCGTCCCGAAGACCGTGATCGTGACGACGCCCAGGACCGCCAGCAGGCCGACCCCGACCGTCCCGGCCCAGCCGCCCGCGTGGAAGGCGATCGCGCCGACCGTGCTGCCGGCGCTGGAGCCGATGTAGTACGCCGACTGGTAGAGCGCCGAGGCCTGCGCGCGGCCGGTCGTGGCCGTCTTGCTCACCGCCGAGGACGCCACCGCGTGGCCCGCGAAGAAGCCCGCCGTGATGAGGACCAGGCCCAGCAGGACCAACGGGAGGGAGCCGGCCAGGGACAGCAGCAGACCCGCCGCCGTCGTACCGCCGCCCGCGTACAGCGCGCCCCGGCGGCCCAGCCGGCCCACCAGGCGGCCGGCCGTCGACGCCGACACCGTGCCGACGAGGTACACCAGGAAGACCGAGCCGATGATGCCCTGCGGCAGCGAGAACGGCGCCTCGGTCAGCCGGTAGCCGATGACCGTGTACACGCCGCCGAACACCGTCATGAACAGCAAGCCGATCGCGTACAGCCGGCACAGCAGCGGGTTGGACAGGTGGTCACGGACCGTCCGGGCCAGCACGCGCGGCCGCAGCGAGCCGGCCTTGAAGTTCCTCGGGGCGGGGAGCAGCATCCGGAACGCCACCGCACACGCCACCGCGAGCGCGCCGATCACACCGACGGCGACCCGCCAGCCCCACTCCTGGGCGACCCAGCCGGTGATGACCCGGCCGCTCATCCCGCCGACGCTGTTGCCCGCGACGAACAGTCCGATCGCGGTGACCAGCGCCTTGGGGCTGACCTCCTCCGCGAGGTACGCCGTCGCCGACGCGGGCAGCCCGGCCAGGGCCGCCCCCTGGAGCGCCCGCAGCACGACCAGCACACCCAGCGACGGGGCGAAGGGCACGAGCAGTCCGACGGTCACGGCCACGGCCAGCGAGGCCGTCATGACCGCACGCCGTCCGAAGCGCTCCGACAGGGCGCTCATCGGCAGGACGAACAGCGCCAGCCCGCCCGTCGCCGCGGCCACCGTCCAGCTCGCGTCGCTCGCCGCCGCCCCGAACTCGCCGGAGATCAGCGGGAGCAGCGCCTGCGTGGAGTACAGCAGCGCGAAGGTCGCGACACCCGCGAGGAAGAGGGCGAGGCTCATCCGGCGGTAGCCGGGCCCGCCCGGGGACATACGTGAGTCGGCGGCAGGGACAGGGACATCGGCGCCCACGGTGGTGGACGCCTCGGTACTGGCGGGAGACATGCTTCGAACCTACGGACGCGCCCACTGATCCGTCCAATGCATGAAACGGCCATAATCGTTCCTATGACGCATCAACACAGTTCAACGGGTCGACTGTCACCGTCCAGTGACACAGAAGACATGGCGGAGATGTCGAAGGTGCTGGCGCCCCGCCTCGCCTACTTCGCCGGCGTGGCCCGCACCGAGCACGTCACCCGCGCCGCCCAGGAGATGAACGTCCCCCAGTCGACCCTCTCCCGGGCCATGGCCCGCCTGGAGCAGGACCTCGGCGTGGACCTCTTCGCCCGCCACGGCCGTACGGTCTCCCTCACCCCGGCCGGGCGCACCTTCCTCACCTCCGTCGAGCGGGCCCTGGCCGAGGTCGAGCGCGCCGCCGAGGAGGTCCGGGCCGACGCCGACCCCGCCACCGGCAAGGTGGCCTTCGGCTTCCTGCACACCATGGGCGCCGAGACGGTCCCGGGCCTCCTCCAGGCCTTCCGCGCCGACCATCCGCGCGTCCGCTTCAGCCTCGTCCAGAACTACGGCGAGGCCATGCTCGAGCGCCTCCGCGCCGGCGAACTGGACCTGTGCCTGACGTCCCCCGTCCCCGACGCCCCCGACCTGGTCGCCCGCCGCCTCGACGAACAGAAGCTCCGCCTCGTCGTCCCCGCGGACCACTCCCTCGCCACCCGCCGCCGCATCCGCCTCGCCGAGGCAGCGGACGAAATGTTCGTCACCCTCGAACCCGGCTACGGCCTCCGCCGCATCACCGACGACCTCTGCAAGGAGGCCGGTTTCAAGCCCCGCGTCGCCTTCGAGGGCGAGGAGGCGGAAACCCTGCGGGGCCTGGTGGCAGCGGGCCTCGGAGTCGCTCTCCTGCCCCCACCGGCCGTTCCCCGCCCCGGGGTCGTGGAACTGACGGTGACGTCCCCCAGAGCGGCCCGCGAAATCGGAGTGGCCTGGCTGAACGGCCACCCGGACACACCCCCGGTGGCGGCCTTCAAAAGGTTCCTGCTCTCAAGAAGGGGCAGTCTGCTGCCGACCTAGGGGTGCGGGGCCGTGTCGATATGCGGCTCCGCCGCCCGGGCGCGAGCAACCAAGGCAAACCCGCACCCCGAAAACCACAGGCACCTCAAACGGCGCTACCGCCTCGAAGGACTGAACCCCGCGGCCAGCGGCATCCGCAACCCCAACGGCGGCGGCGCGGCGAACGCATCCCGCACAGGCCGGGACAAGGCCCGCCCGAACAAGGCCCCCATCACGAAGTCCTCGGACAACGCGAGGACTTCATCCCGGTACTGGCTCAACCCGTGCCCGTCCGCGTGCACTTCGAACCGGCACACATCCCGATTCGTCTTCTTCGCCCGTGCCGCCAGCCGGAACGACAACTCGGGATCCGTCCGCTCGTCGTTCGTGCCGTGCACGATCAGCACCTGCCGTCCCACCAGCTGCTTCACCGGTTCGGGTGACGCGGCCACATCCTCCTCCGGCAGCCAGGGGGCGAGCGCCAGCACGGAGTTGACGGCCTCGTGCCCGCCCGCCCGCAACCCGGCCCGGCCGCCCATCCCGATGCCGGCGAGGCAGACGGGAACGTCTCCGTAACGCCGTACGACCTCGTCGGCGGCCCAGGCCGCGTCGGCCGCGAGGTTGGCCTCGCTGCCGTTCCAGCCGCGGCAGCGGTAGTGCACGACGTGTGTGACGAGACCCTCGTCCCGGCCCGCGCGGGCCAGGCGGCGCCCCAGGGCGCGTACGGAGGCGGTCGCCACCATGGGGGACGGCCTGCGGCCGGAGACCTCGTCGCCGCCGGGGAGCAGCAGCACCACGCCGCTCACCGCCGACGGCTCCGGACCGAATCTCCTGCCCAGCCGGGCCCTGCGAACCGGCGTCGGTTGGTGTGCCATGACAGAACAGTGTCAGAAGCGCGGGTGTACTCGACCCGTCCTTGGGGTCACCGTTACGTATCGACGGAAACGTAAAGCACACGAGGACGCGCCATCTACGCGCGTAGGAGTTAGAGTGCGGAAATGACGAGCCAGACCACCGCGAACACCCCGACACCGGACCAGATCCACCGGGCGCCCAAGGTTCTGCTGCACGACCACCTCGACGGCGGCCTGCGCCCCGCCACGATCGTCGAACTCGCCCACGCGACCGGCTACTCCCAGCTCCCCGAGACCGACCCGGAGAAGCTCGGCGTCTGGTTCCGCGAGGCCGCCGACTCCGGTTCCCTGGAGCGGTACTTGGAGACCTTCTCGCACACCGTCGGCGTCATGCAGACCCGCGACGCCCTGGTCCGGGTCGCCGCCGAGTGCGCCGAGGACCTCGCCGAGGACGGCGTCGTGTACGCCGAGGTGCGCTACGCCCCCGAGCAGCACCTGGAGGGCGGTCTGGGTCTCGAAGAGGTCGTCGAGGCCGTCAACGAGGGCTTCCGGGAAGGGGAGCGCCGGGCCCGGGAGAGGGGCCTGCGCATCCGCGTCGGAGCCCTGCTCACCGCCATGCGGCACGCGGCCCGCGCCCTGGAGATCGCCGAACTCGCCAACCGCCACCGGGACCTCGGAGTGGTGGGTTTTGACATCGCGGGTGCCGAGGCCGGCTACCCGCCCACCCGGCACCTGGACGCCTTCGAGTACCTCAAGCGCGAGAACAACCACTTCACCATCCACGCCGGCGAGGCCTTCGGGCTGCCCTCCATCTGGCAGGCCCTCCAGTGGTGCGGCGCCGACCGGCTCGGGCACGGCGTGCGGATCATCGACGACATCCAGGTCCACGAGGACGGCAGCGTCGAGCTCGGGCGGCTCGCCTCGTACGTCCGGGACAAGCGCATCCCCCTGGAGCTGTGCCCGAGCTCCAACCTCCAGACCGGGGCGGCGGCCTCGTACGCCGAGCACCCCATCGGGCTGCTGCGCCGGCTGCACTTCCGGGCCACGGTGAACACCGACAACCGCCTCATGTCCCACACCAGCATGAGCCGGGAATTCGAGCACCTGGTCGAGGCATTCGGTTATACGCTCGACGACATGCAATGGTTTTCTGTCAATGCTATGAAGTCGGCGTTCATTCCATTCGATGAACGGCTGGCCATGATCAATGACGTGATCAAGCCCGGATATGCCGAGCTGAAATCCGAATGGCTGTTCCGGCAGACCGCCTCCACCAGCGGTTTGTCGCCCTCGGAGAGCTGATCCGAGAATCCTCGGCGCACAGGGAATGCGGGCGGTGTTCACACTCCGTCCGCATTTCGATGTTTGCGGCGGATGGCGCCGAGTGATTACGGTCGCTGGACCGCTCACACCCCGTCATCCCATTATGAGGACGCATTTCATGAAGCAGTCTGCTGCCAAGTCCCTCGGTGTCGCCGCTCTCGGTGCCGCCTTCGCCGCCGCCGGTGCGGGCGCCGCCAACGCCGCCGTCCCGGCCCTCCCGGACACCGCTCAGACGCTGGAGACCGTTACCCAGGCGCTCCCGGCGGATCAGCTCTCCCCGACGCTGCCGGGCTCGGGCGAGGCACTGGGCCAGGGTCAGACGGCGGCCGGTGCCGGTCTCGCCGCCGCCCAGCCGGTCGCCGCCCAGCTGCTCGCCGAGGGGCCGACCGGGTCGGCCGCCGGGCTGCTCGGCGGTCTGCCGGTGGAGGGCCTGCCCACGCACGGCCTGCCGGTGAACGGCGTTCCGGTCGGCTGAACCTCCCGCCCGGGCGGAACACACACCGATGGGGCGCACCCCTGGAAACAGGGTGCGCCCCATCGGCGTTCTCGTGAACGGTCGTCACCAGGCTGCCTGTGCCTTGTTCTGCACCTTGTTCTCCGAGGGCAGCAGGATCCACAGCGCGATGTACAGCAGGAACTGCGGGCCGGGCAGCAGGCACGAGACCAGGAAGATCACCCGCATCGTCGTCGTGGAGGTGCCGAAGCGCCGTGCCAGTGCGGCGCACACTCCGCCGATCATGCGGCCGTGGGTGGGGCGGGCGAGGCGGGACATGTGCGTCTCCTTCAGCGTCGGGGCGTGAGGCTTCTCGTCCGAGTACCCCATCTGCACTCCACGCTACGGAGACGAAGGGGGCAAAGCGTCGCTCCACGGGGCGATCCCGACCCTGGGAATCGTCGGGGTCCGACCCTGAGCCGGCTCCTCCACGGGGAGGGGCGTGAGGGACGGGCCGACGGTGGTGCGGCGGCGCAGCCAGGAGCGGCCGGCCGGGACGAGCGCGAGATGCGCGAGAGCCACGCCCGCGGTGTTCAGGAAGAGCGAGTCGACGTCGACGACCTGACCCGGAACGCCGGTCTGGAGCAGTTCGATGCCCAGCGACAGCAGGGCGCCGGCCGTGACGGTGCGCAGCAGGGACGCCAGCGGTGAGACGACCAGTCTGCCGCTCGCCATCGGCAGCAGCACGCCCAGCGGGGCGAGCAACCCCAGCTTCTCGCCGATGTGCCGGGCCGCCTCCAGCCAGCCCAGGGCGAGATCGGCCCGGATGCCGTCGAAGGGCCGCAGATTGGCGGGCATCACCCAGGGCACGTCCAGCGGCCGCAGCGTGAACCAGGCGACGAACGCGAGGTGTGCGACGAGGAGGACACCTCCTGTCACACGGATGCGGAACGCGGCGCTGCCGCCGATGGAGCCTTGACGCTGCACGCCCCCGTAGACGCGGTCTCCGGCGGAATCGGTTCCGGGATGCCCCCGGTACGCCTGTGAGGCATGCGCCACAGCCCGGCGGAGCCCCGGCCCGCTCACTCCCCGGCCACGTCCTTGGACGGCGGCTCCTTGCTGCCCGGGCGGGCCCGCACCTCGTCGGTGCACTCCCAGCGGCGCGGGGGCCCGGCGCCGGGGCCGCCCAGGACCACGGAGCCGTCGCCCTGCGCGGCCGCCGAGTCGGCGAAGGTGCAGACGATCTGGGCGAGGGCGTACGAGGTGAGGCTGTCCGGCGTCATGCTCAGCCGCAGCGTGTCCTCCGGGTCGCCGGGCCGCGGCCCGCTCACGGTGATGCCGCCGCGTACGTCCGTGCTGTAGCCGGCCTCCTTCTCGGCGGGCGACGGCGGCGCCGCGAGCTGGTCGAGCAGGCCCTGCGCCACCAGCATGCGCCGCTCGGAGTCGGCCGCGCCGTCCGGGACCCGTACGGTCCGGTCGACGGTCACCAGCGACGACCCGCACAGCAGGAACACCTGCACCGGCAGCCCCCGGGCGGCCTGCGTCGACACGTCCGGCTCGGCGAGCGAACACCGCACTCGCGAGGGCGCGGGCCCGAAGTTCGTCGGCACCTCCGTGGCCCGGATCCCGCAGCCGGCGAGCAGCAGGGCGAGCACCGACACGGCACCGATCCGAGCCCTGGACACGAGACGTGTGGTCATCAGGCGTCCCCCTTCGAGTCCTCGCCCTGGTCCTGGCCGGTGTCGTCCCCGTCCTTCCGCTCGCCCTCGGCGGGCTGTTCCCCCGGCGCGTACGTGTGGCGCGGGAGCCGCAGTGTGAACACAGCGCCCGAGTCGGGCGAGTTGGCCGCGGTGATCTCGCCGCCGTGGATGTGGGCGTTCTCCAGGGCGATGGACAGGCCCAGGCCGCTGCCCTCGGAGCGCGGCCGGGAGGCGCTGGCCTTGTAGAAGCGGTCGAAGACGTGCGGCAGGACGTCCTCGGGAATGCCCGGCCCGTGGTCCTGCACCTGGATGACGAGCGAGTCGCCCTCCTCACGGACGGAAACCCGCACCGGGGAGCCGCCGTGCTTGAGCGCGTTGCCGATGAGGTTGGCCAGGATGACGTCCAGCCGACGCGGATCCAGCCGGGCGTGGATGCCGCGCTCGGCGTCCAGCTCGACCGCGTCCAGCCAGGCGCGGGCGTCGATGCACGCGGTGATCTGGTCGGCGATGTCGACGTCGTCCAGGACGAGCCGGGCCGTGCCCGCGTCGAAGCGGGTGACCTCCATCAGGTTCTCGACCAGGTCGTTCAGCCGCCGCGTCTCGCTGACCACCAGCCGCACGGCGGGCTCGATCATCGGGTCCATGCTCCCGGTCTCCGCCTCCAGCTCCTCCTCCAGCACCTCGGTCACGGCGGTGATGGCGGTGAGCGGCGTGCGCAGCTCATGGCTCATGTCGGCCACGAACCGCCGGGACGCCTCGTCCCGCGCGGCCATGTCGGCGACCCGTTTCTCCAGCGCCTCTGCCGCCTTGTTGAACGTCCGGGACAGGTCGGCGAGTTCGTCGGTCCCGGACACCCGGAGCCGGGTGTCCAGTTTGCCCTCGCCGAGCCGCCGCGCGGCCGTCCCCAGCCGCTGTACCGGCTTCAGCACGGTCGTCGCGGCGGCCTGCGCGAGCAGCGCCGAGCCGATCAGCGCGAGCCCCGTGGCGATCCCCAGCGACCAGGCCAGCGAGTTGAGGTCCTTCGCCTCCGGCTCCAGCGACTTCAGCATGTAACCGGTCGGACCGCCGCCGATCACCCGCGTCCCGGCCACGAGGTAGGGCGTGTCGTGATCGACGACCCGCTGCCAGTACAGGTGGTGCGGGTGTTTGTCGGCCCCGTCGGCCTTCTGCGTCTTGTTCACCGCCGTGCGCAGCGAGACCGGCACGTCCCGCAACGAGAAGCCGCTCAGCCCGCCGGAGCTGCCGTAGACGGTCCTGCCGTCGGCGTTGCTCGCGACCAGCAGCACGCTGAAGCGCTGGTCGCTGCCCGCCATCTGGCCCGCGGTGTGCTGGAGCTCGTCCTGCGTCGGGTGCTCGGGCAGCGCGCCCGCCCGGTTCTGCATCTCCTGCTCGAAGTCGCGCAGCACGGCGTCCTGGGTGCGGGTGAGCACGGCCTCGCGGTTGAGCCAGTACGCGATGCCGGACGCGGACACGGCGGCCGTCAGCGCCACCAGGCCGAAGACGACGACCAGCCTCAGTCGCAGGCTGGTGAAGCGCAGCCGCGACAGAACTCCCTTGCGCGCCGCGGTCCAGCCGCGGTCCCCCCCTTGGTGGTGCCGCTGTGTCACTGAGGCGGATCCAGCCGGTAGCCGACACCACGCACGGTACGGATCAGCGTCGGGGACGACGGCACGTCCTCGACCTTGGCGCGCAGCCGCTGGACACAGGCGTCCACCAGCCGCGAGTCGCCCAGGTAGTCGTGCTCCCACACCAGCCGCAGCAGCTGCTGCCGGGACAGCGCCTGCCCCGGCCGCCGGCTCAGCTCCAGCAGCAGCCGCAGCTCGGTCGGCGTGAGCTGGAGGTCCTCGCCGTTCTTCGTCACGGTCATCGCCGAGCGGTCGATGACGAGGCTGCCGAACGTCGCCGCGTCGTTGGACTCCCGCTCGCCGCGCCG
>NZ_DF968301.1:0-3258 GCF_001270025.1 Streptomyces azureus
CCCCCCGAACAAGTCCTCGCCCAACTCTCCCAACGAGTAACGATGAACGGCGCAGCATGCCGGCGCGGACGTCGGGCGTGAACGCCCTCGAAGATGACCTGCGGCAGGAGCACCGGGGCAACCGAGGGAAGGGTCGCCACGGCGATCGTCCCCGACTCGCCGAGCAGCAATCGCCTGAACTCTCATGTCGGCCCGGTGAGCGGTGACGATCTGCTCGGCCGTACGCCGGGCCTCGACGCCCGCCGGGGTCTATGTACGCCGCCGGCTGACGCAAGGGGGTGGCCTCCATTACCGGCGAGCACAGGGCGCGCCTGCTCGAATTGATGCGCTGATCGCATGGAGAGATCCCGGTTTGATGCTGGACAAGGATCCGGTACTGCTCCGAAACTCTTCCGGCGAGTCGCGATGACTCCTGCGGTGTCCGGCGGTCGTACTGTCGAACCCGTCACCGAGGAGGACTCCTGATGCGCAGCGTGACCTATTCGATGAACGTCTCACTGGACGGCTACATCGTCGGGCCGGACGGCGACTTCGGCTGGACGGCGCCCGACGAGGAGGTCTTCCGCTTCTGGATCGACGAGATTCGAGACGTCGGCATCCACCTGCTGGGACGACGGCTGTACGAGACGATGCTGTACTGGGAGACCGCCGACCAGGATCCCTCGCTCGACGACTCGGAGCTGGAGTGGGCCGCGCTCTGGAATCCGCTCCCGAAGGTGGTGTTCTCCACCACACTATCGGCGGTACAGGGCAATGCCCGCCTGGCCGGCGGCAGCCTGGCGGAGGAGATCGAGCGCTTGCGAGCCGAGCCGGGGGAGGGCGACATCGCGATCGGCGGTGCGACTCTCGCCGCCGAAGCGGCCGGGTCGGGACTGATCGACGAGTACCGGGCCGTGGTCTACCCGGTGCTGCTCGGCGGAGGCATTCCGTTCTTTCCCCAGAGCGAGCGGCGGGTGGATCTCGAACTCGTCGAGACCCGCACCTTCAAGTCGAGAGTCGTCTACCTCCGCTACCGCGTGGCGCGCTAAGGCCGGGGCTCGGAACGCTGCCGTCTCAGCTTGTCGCCTTGGGGCGGAATGCGTCTCACTCCTCGCGGTGCGTGCCGCGTCCTCGTAGCCGACGATGACCTTGACCTTCCGCAACCGTCCGGAGGGGGTGCGGAGACGGAACTGCGGCTGCCGACGGAGTGATCCGCCGGAGCCGGGTTGAGCGGGCTGGGTACGGGCAGGGCCCCGAGATCGTCACCCGTCGCGAGCAGGTGCTCCCACTGCTTGTACTGCCCGCCGGGGAGCACGGCCCCCAGCCTGCCCCACCGAGCCGTGATCACGGCTGAAGCCCGGACGCCGCGCCAATGATCCGGGACGGCGTCCGGGCAGGCCAAGAGTGCGTGCTCGGACGGACAGCGCGCATTCTGCGACCGGGGATGCGGTGTGGCTAACGCACTATGCGGGGTCACTGCGCCGTCTCTGCCATGTCGCAGGTGTGGCACACCACCCTGCGGGCCGGGACACGGCCGTGCGAAGAGCCCATACCGATCTGGCGGGTGACATGCACCTGACGTACGCGGGCGTGGTTCTCGCAGGTGGCCAAGCCGCAGCGTGAGCAGACGCCGATACCGGCGGTGTCGCTGCGCGCCTCCTGGAGGCAGTCGTAGCACCTCATGTCCAACTCCGATTTCAGTAGGGCCAGGCATGGCGGCCAACCAACACGCAACAAACCAAACCCACCCAGGCCGCACACACCTACTCAAGGAGCTCGAAAGTAGACCTCCAGATTAGACTTTGTCAATTCTAGGACCTAGTCAATCGTACGGCGGTACCCGAAGCTGCGAGGCAGCCGAACCGGACTGTCTCACCCAGCCCGCCGAGACGATCGCGAGGTTCTTCCTCGCGGGCTTCGACGGACTGACGATGCAGCACCTCTCACCGCCGGACGAGGAGGCCGAAGCGATCTGCAAACGCGCCGAGACCGCCCCTTGCCGGCCAGGGACAGGCCGCTTCGACGACCCGGCGCCGGCCAAGCAGCACGCACCCCGCCGGGTGAGTTGCCCGGCGGGGTCGTGGGTGCTCGACGACGGTTCGGGCGTCAGCAGGTGGAGTTGGTCTGGGTGAGCAGGCCCATTCGCCAGGGCTTGCTGATGTAGTCGCCGTCGGCTCTGGGGTCTATGCCCTGGTAGACGTACTGCAATCGGCATGGATTGATGGTCAGGGTCTGGTCGTTGTTGGCGCGGACCATCTCGCCGTGGCTGATGTCTTCGGTCCAGACGCCACCCGGGAAGGTGACGTTGCCGCGGCTGGCGAAGGGTTCGTTCTCCGTAGCGGCGTGGGGGGTCCAGTTACCGGTGAGACTGGTGGAGGTGAAGGACCGGAAGTAGCGTCGGCCCGACGTGTTGCTGATTGCCTCCTGGAGCAGCAGGTACTGGTTGCTGCCGGCGACCTTGTACACGTTGGTCGCCTCGAACAGGTTGTTCTTGGTGTCCGACATCACCATCCGGGTGTTTCCGAAGCCGTTCGGGAAGTTCGCCAGGCTGGTCTCGGCGCGGTAGATGTGCCCGTTGTCGTCACTGAAGAACAGGTGGCAGTTGGTGGTGTCGCAGATGACCCAGAAGTCGATCCAAGTGCCCTTGCCCTTGTTGTCCTTGACGATCTGCGGCTCCTCGGACATCAGGAGTCGCGGGGCGGACCAGGAGCGCGGGTCGGCAGGGTTGGTGCTGGTGGAGTAGGTGGGCGGACCGGTCTGGTAGACCATGTACCACAGGTTCTGCGGCGCGAAGTAGAACACCTGGGGCGCGGCCCGGTAGCCGCCACCCATGGGCGACGTGTCGAGGTAGGTGTGCGGTGCGGAGGCTGCCTGGGACCAGTCGCCGAAGTTGAACTGCGCCAGACCCCAGTAGGAGGTAGGGCCGGCGGTCGTCGCGAAGGTCAGCCACTGGTTGTTGTGCCGCACGATGGAGAAGTCCTTGATCGCCACCACGTCGGGGTGCTGGGCGTCCGGCTTCGGACCGGCCAGGATGCCGCTGGAGGACCACCGGAACGTCGACGGCAGCGCGCTGCCGCCGTCGACGCGGATCAGCTGCCACTGCTGGTTGGCCCCGCCCCAGTCGGTGAACTGCACGACCTTGGCACCGTCAACGGTGGAGGCGTCCTGCACCTCGACAGCCTTGCCACTGTTGCGGTTGATCAACCGGACGTAACCATCCGAGGAATCGGCCAGCCGGAACTGCTGGTTGACGCCACCCGCATCGCCCCACTGCACAAC
>NZ_DF968302.1:0-32697 GCF_001270025.1 Streptomyces azureus
CCGACGTCCTGCTCGCCCGCAGCTTCGGCCACCTGACCGGGATCGCGATCACCCTCGCCCACCACCCCGACCCCGCCGACCCTGACCCGTGGATCGGCCTCTTGCTGGTGGACGCCGGCCTGCACGGCCAGGGCCACGGCCGCCGCCTGGCCACCCTCGTGGAGGACCGCTTCCGCGCAGCGCACCGCACCGCCGCACGCCTCGCCGTCCTCGACAACAACCCGAAGGCCCTGGCCTTCTGGACCGCCCTCGGCTACGAGGTCATCGACCATCGTGAAGACTTGCAGGTGAAGCGCCGGTGTGCGGTGCTCCGCAAGGAACTCAGCGCGTCTTAGCGCGCCCTCAGGCCCGCTCCGGCTTCCCGTCCCCGTACAGCCAGTCCTCCCAGATGCCGTCGAAGTCCTTCCCGGGCGCCTGCTCCTCGACGTACGCCGTGAAGTCGGCCGTGTCGGCGTTCCCGTGGCGATGGGCCGCCGCCCAACCCCGGAGGATGTCGCCGAACGCCTCGTCACCGACGGTCCGGCGGACCTTGTGGAGGACCATGGCGCCGCGCTGGTAGACGGGGGCCCCGGAGAGGTGCGCGGCGTCCGCGGGTTTCGCGGGCGGGAAGGACCAGAGGTCCTCGTAGGTCTTCTCCCCGTGGTCGTACAGCGCGTCGAAGGTCTCCTGCGCCGTCTCGCCGCCGTGGTCCTCCTCCCACAGCCACTGCGCGTACGTCGCGAAGCCCTCGTTGAGCCACATGTCCCGCCAGCTCTCCGGCGAGACGGAGTCGCCGTACCACTGGTGGGCGAGTTCGTGGACGAGGAGGGTCAAGGCGGGGGCGCCGGGGAAGACAGGACGGCTCTGGGTCTCCAGGGCGTAGCCGATGCCGGCCGCGCGGTCGACGATCGCGCCGGTGGAGGAGAAGGGGTACGGGCCGAATCGCCGCTCCGCCCAGCGCAGGACCTCGGGGATGCGCGCGAGCACCGCGCGGCTCTCCTCCTTCTCCGCGGGGTCGACGGCCGTGTACACAGGCAGACCGTCCCGGGCGGTGGACCGGCTGATCCTGAAGTCACCGATCGCGAGTGTGGCGAGGTAGCTCGCCGTCGGCTCGGCCGTGCGCCACACGAACGTCGTACGGCCCCGCCCGGTCCTCTCGCTCCGCAACTCCCCGTTGGAGACGGCCCGCAGCCCCCGCGGCACGGTCACCGACAGGTCGTAGGACGCCTTGTCGGAGGGGTGGTGGTTGCCGGGGAACCACGCCATCGACCCCGTCGGCTCGCCGAGCGCGAGCACCCCGTCCGAGGTGCGCAGCCAGCCCTCCCGTGAACCGTCGGGGTCGGTGACGGTCTCCGGCGCCCCCGAGTAGTGGACCGTCACGCGGAAGGTCTCGTCCCGGTCGATGTCCTCGCCCGGCCGGACGGTGAGCTCCTGCCCGGCACGGTTCCAGCGGGCGGTCTCGCCGCCGACGGTGACCTTCCCGACCTCCAGTCCGAGCAGGTCTAGGTTGAAGGCGGAGAGGGCTTTGGTGGCCCGGGCGGTGAGGGTGGCCGTGCCGGTGAGGTGGTGTGCGTCCGGGTCGTAGTCGAGGCGCAGGCCGTAGTGGGTGACGTCGTAGCCGCCGTTGCCCGCCTTCGGGAAGTACGGGTCGCGTACGCCGGATCCGCCCGGTGTGCCGTGGACTCCGCCGCACCCGGTGAGGGCAAGGGCGGCGAGGACGGCGGTCAGGGCGGGGACAAGACGTACAGATCGGGCCACGATCGCGATCCTACGGGCGCGTGACACCATCACATCCGTGCTCGACATCGGCTACGCCCTCTCCAACCGCTTCCCCGACCCGCCGCAGACCGACTACCGCCGTGCGGACGTCCGCGCTCTGCGGCACGACCTGTTCTGCGGTGACGTCTATCTGGCGGACACCGAGCAGGACCGGGAGGTGTCCACAGCCTGGGGATGGGTGCCGGTGCTCGACTTCGCGTGGGCGCTGTGCGACATCGTGGAGCGGATCGACCGGGACCCGGCGGGCTCCCGGGCGTCCCGGCCGCAGCGGGCGGAGCTGGACTTCACCGAGTCGACCGACAGGATGCTCTTCGAGCGCCGCTTCGGGTGGGTGGACATCGAGGCCGACTGGATGCCGGCGGAGGAAGCTCCCCTGACCTTCTCGCACACGGAACTGCGCCGCGAGGCCCGCGACTTCCTGCACGACCTGCTGGCGGACCTCACCGACCTGCACGAGGACCTCGCCGAGAACCCGGCGATCTGGACGCTCCAGGCGCGTTTCCCCAGGGTGCCCTGACGGGCGCCGACGACCGCGGTGACACCCTTGTCCGTGATCAGTACCTGACACGGGGAGAGCGGGAGCATGACGCAGGGGCGTGTGACCTACGGGCTGAACTACAGGGTGCACCCACCGGCCGTCGTCGGCGGCGACGGACCGGGGCAGGGCACCTCCGTCCGGCTGTGCCGTGACCCCGACAGTCCCGCTCCCGACCGGCTCCGCTCGCTGCGGGCCTTCCATCTGCGCGCCGAGGACGGGACACCGGTCGCCCGCGTGGTCACGGAGCAGGCCCTGGGTTCCCGGCTGAGCGGGCGCCCGGCGGTGTACCACGCGCTGGATCCCCACGGCGCGCCACTCGGGCGGATCACGCTGCGGCGTCGCCGCGCCCTCCGCTGGGGCCGCACGCGCTGGACCGTCGAGCCGGTCGCGGGACCCGTCCTCCAGGGGCACCAGGGCCGACTGGTGTGGTGGGCGCTGTGGTGGCCTGTGGGATTTCCGGTTTACCTGCTGTTGTTGATCTGGGCCCTTCTGGCGGGAGATGGCGACGGCTTCGGGCCGCCGCGCAGTGTCATCTGGCGCGACGCCTCACGCCGCGCCCATCTCGTCTTCCGCGCGGTGGCCGAGGACTACCGGCTGCTGAGCCACGAGGTGGATCCGCGCCTGGTCAACGCCCTGATCGCGCTGCACCAGTCCTACGACTGCCCGGAACAGGCGGGAACCTGGGGCTGGTACGGGAGTTGAGCGGTGATCAGTCCTCCACCCTGATCCCCCACTGCATCGCAAGCACCGGCGCCAGGTCCAGCAGCTGGGTCGTACTGATCACCGCCCCGGCCAGCCGGTCCAGCCCCCGGCTGATCTCCAGCGACACGGCCCCGCGCAGGTCGACGTCCTTGAGGGTCGCCGCGTGGAGGTCGGCGCCCTTGAGCGCGCAGTCCAAGAACTCCACGCGCTCCAGGCGGGCGCCGCCGAAGTCCGGCTCGACGAGGACGCAGCCCTCGAAGACGACGTCCCTGAGCCGGGCCATGCGCAGGTTCAGATAGTCGATCTTGCCACCGCGGATCAGCACCCGCTCCAGCACCGCCGCGTGCATCTGGGTGCCGCCGAGCCGGGCGTCGATCAGCTCGACGTCGCGCAGCGTCGCCTCGGCGAGGTTGGTGCCGACGCCCCGGACACTCGTGAGTGTCGAGTCCAGGACGGAGGCGTGCCGCAGCCGGGCCTCGTCCAGCGCGCACTCCGTCAGGGCGCAGTCCAAGAAGCGGGAGCCCGACCCGTCCTGCCCCGCGAAATCCGCCTCCCGGAACTCCAGCCCGTCGTAGTCCCCGTCCGGTTCCAGCCCGCCGCCCGTGAACGGCTCCAGCGCCGGCAGCCGGATCTCCGGTCTCCGCGCGGCCTTCACCCGCGTACCGCCCGCACCCGTACCGCCCGCCGCACTCCTCGCCATGGGCCCATGCTGCACCAGACCACTGACAACAGCCCCTGACCTGCGAGGTATCGGACCATGTCACATTCCGGGGCGCTCGGCCGGTCGTACTCCCAGAAGAGTGTCGTCGAGCGCAGGGAGACCCTCAGCCATGCACCGCATCACCGTCATCGGCGGCGGCTTCGCCGGTCTGACCGCCGCCATCACCGCTGCCGAGGCGGGCGCCAAGGTCACCGTCCACGAAGCCCACCACACGCTCGGCGGCCGGGCCCGCACCGCCGAGGGCCCCTACCGCACGAACGAGGGCCCGCACGCCCTCTACAACGGCGGCCCGCACTGGGCCTGGCTCAAGCAGCGCGGCCTCATCGGTCCGCTCGCCCCGATCCCGCCCCTGGAGGCCGCCCGGCTACGGCTGCGGCACCACGGCGTGCTGCGCCGCACCCCGCCCTTCCCGATGCTGAAACTGCTGCGCCGGACCGCCGAACAGGCGCCCGTGGACATCGACTTCCTGACCTGGGCGACCGGCATCGCGGGCGAGGAAGGAGCCCGGGCCGCCGCCCACTACTCGGCCGTCGCCCTCTTCCACCACGACCCCGGCTCCCTGTCGGCCGCGTTCGTGCAGGAGCGCCTGCGCCGCGCCACCAAGCTGCCGCCCGAGGCGCACTACCCGCGCGGCGGCTGGGCCAGCCTCATCGACCGGATGGCCGCCCGCGCCTGGAACCTGGGCGTCCGGATGGAGACCCTGTCCCGGGTCGACGCGCTCCCCACCGACACGCCGGTCGTCGTCGCCACCTCCCTCGACGCCGCCCGGCGCCTGCTCGGCGACGACTCCCTGACGTGGCCGAGCGGCCGTTCCGTCCTCGTCGACCTCGCCGTACGGACGCGGCGCGGGGACGCGTTCGTGGTCTCCGACCTCGACGCGACCGGCTGGCTCGAACGGTTCACCGCCCAGGATCGCGGCCTCGCCCCGGCCGGCGAGCAGCTCATCCAGGGTCAGATCCCCATCGCCCCGCACGAGTCCAAGGCCGACGGCACCGCCCGCGCCGAGCAGCTGCTCGACCTGGGCTTCCCCGGCTGGCGCGAGCGCGTCACCTGGCGGCGCCAGGCCGTCGCGAACGGCCGTACGGGCGCGGTCGACCTGCCCGGCACCAGCTGGCGCGACCGGCCCGCCGTGGACCGGGGCGACGGTGTCTACCTCGCCGGGGACCAGGTCGCGGCCCCGGGCGTGCTGTCGGAGGTCTCCTTCAACAGCGCCCTGACGGCGGTGTCGTTGGCGCTCGGCCGACGGGAGCTTGACCTCAAGCAAGCTTGAGGTTGAAGGCTGGGGCGCACCGGACGAACCCATGAGCACCGGACGACCCCAGGAGGAGCTCCCATGCACGCCATCCGCCTGCACGCCTTCGGCCCGGCCGAGAACCTCACCTACGAGCAGGTCGAGGACCCCCGGCCGGGCCCCGGCCAGGTCCGTGTCGCCGTACGGGCGGCGGGCGTGCACCTCCTGGACACCGCCCTGCGCGAGGGCGCACAGGGACCGGCGCCCGAACCGACTCCCCTGCCCACCATCCCCGGCCGCGAGGTCGCCGGCGTCGTCGAGTCACTGGGCGAGGGCGTCGCGGACCTGTGGCTCGGCAAGCGGGTCGTCGCCCACCTCGGCTTCGTCCCCGGCGGCTACGCCGAACTGGCCGTCACCGAAGTCGGACGACTGCACGAGATCCCGCAGAACCTGGACTTCGCCGAGGCCGTCGCCATGATCGGCACGGGCCGTACGACGATGGGGATCCTCCAGTTCGCCGAACTCGGCCCCGACTCGGTGGCCGTCGTCCCGGCCGCGGCCGGCGGCATCGGCACGCTCCTGGTGCAGTACGCCAAGAACGCCGGCGCCACCGTCGTCGGCCTCGCGGGCGGGCCGGAGAAGGTCGCCCGGGTGCAGGCGGGCGGCGCCGATCTCGCCGTCGACTACAAGGACCCGGCCTGGCCCGCGAAGGTCCGTGCGCACCTCGGCGGCCGGGCCGCGACGGTGGTCTTCGACGGCGTCGGCGGCGACGTGGCCCGCGAGGCCGTCGCCCTGCTCGGCCCCGGCGGCAAGCACGTCGTCTTCGGCTGGTCCGCCGAGGGCATCGACAACGGCGAGCCCTACCTCGTCGACGGTGTCTCCGAGCAGGTCCTCGGCCCCGTGATGCTCGGTAAGGCCGGCGGCCCCGACCCGGTACGCACCCTCGAACTGCGCGCCCTGGCCGAGGCCGCCGCCGGTCGGCTCACTCCGGCCGTACAGCGCTTCCCCCTGCGCGAGGCCGCGGCCGCGCACCGCGCGCTGGAGGCCCGGGGGACGATCGGAAAGGTCGTCCTGGAGCCGTGACACCTCCACTTCGAAGGCGTCGGGCGGGACGGGTCAGCGGGCGACCGCCTTCGTCGCCGCGCTGAGCGCCGAGCCGTCCTTGTGCCCGGTGCGGTGCGCGACCACCTTCACGGTGATCTTCTTGCCCTGCTGCGCCGCCTTCAGCACCAGCGATGACTTGGTCGCCCCGCTGATCGCCTTGCCGTTCGCGTACCACTGGTACCCGTACGAGGACGCGGCCGGGCTCCACGTCCCGGTGGACGCCTTCAGCGTCTTGCCCACCTTCGCCGTCCCGCTGATCACCGGCGGCTTGGTGGCCTTGGGCGCGTCGCCCTTGGCCACGGTCACCGCCGCCGAGGACGCCGACCCGCTGCGCCAGCCCGCCTTGACCGCCGTCACGGTCACGGAGAGCTTCTTGCCGGCCTGCGCCGCGGGGATCGTGTACGCCGACGCGGTCGCGCCGCCGATCGCCGTGCCGTCCGCCTTCCACTGGTACGTGTACGAGGACGGGGTCGCCGACCAGGTGCCCGGCGCGGCGGTGACCTTGGCGCCCACCTTGGGCGTGCCGGTCACCTTCGGGGCCGCCGTGTTCTCCAGCCGGGGCTGGGGGGTCACGGTGAAGGTGCCGCGCTGGAACTCCCAGCCGCGCGTGTACACGCTGATGTTCCAGGTACCGGTCGCCGCGCCCGTCAGGTCGACGGTCGCGGTCACCGTGCGGTTGTCCGCGGAGACCGACTCCGCCGGCGCGTTGATCGTCTTTCCGGCCTGGCTGAGCTGGACCCTGACGTCCGGCCCGAGCGCGGTACCGGTGACGGTCAGCTTCACCTCGGTGCCAGCGACTCCGGTGCCGGGGCTGACGGCGGTGACGTCCGTCTTCTCCGTGCCGCAGAGCGTGGACGAGCAGGTGAGCTTGGCGCTGTAGGCGGTGCTGGACGCCTTCTCGGGCAGGCCGAGCAGGAACAGCGACGGCGTACTCGCGGAGGACGACCCCAGCACGTCGCAGTCGTAGCCCTCCGGAATGAAGTGCGTGCAGCCGTTCTTCCAGGTGGACGTGTTGTACAGCACGGGCACCGCCGTGATGGTGGCGCCGGTGGTGTCCTTGATGTCGGTCTCGAACCGGTCGAACCCGGCGGTGGGCAGCGCCGCGCACATCGCGGTGCGGGACTCGTCCAGCGTGCCGGTGACCGGCCCGTACCCGAACGCCACGGACGGCACCTTGGCGCACTCAGCGGCGGGCCCGTCGGCGGTCGCGATGCGCAGGGCGTCCAGGCGGTACTCGGGAGCCGCCTTCAGACGGCTCGGCGTCTGCACGAGGACCTGGTGGGTGGTCGAACCGCTCACCGCACAGGGCGAGTTGCGGAAGGAGCACTCCACGCGGCCGTCCCCGGCGAGGACCGCGCTGTTGGCGGTGCCGAGCGCGTCCCGCACGTTGACATGCACGACGTCGGTCGCCGCGCCCGTGGTCACCTGGTGGCAGGTGATGGAGCCCGGCGCTCCGGCCGCGCTCTTCAGGGACGCCCCGCCGACCTTCACCGCGGCGGTCTTCGCACAGCCCGCGGCGGAGGCGCTCGCGGTGACGTCACGCCGGGTCAGGGCGTACGTGGCTGCCTCGTCCCGGCCGGTCACCAGCACCGTGTGGGCCTTGCCCGGGGTCAGGGAGCAGACCGACCAGCCGTCGGTCGTGGCGTAGCGCTCGCAGACCCGCGTGCCGTCGGAGTCCAGCACCGAGAACCCGGCCGGCGCGGTCCCCGAGGTCGCGGTCAGCTGAAGAAGCTCCGCGTTCGAGTGCGCGCCGGCCGGGATCCCCAGACAGTGCGAGAAGGCGCCGTCGCCCGTGGTCAGCGTGGCCTTCGCACCGCCCGCGGCGAAGCTGCCCGCCGGCAGGACCGGGCAGTCCTCGGCGACGTCGGTGCGGTGGAAGGCGACCGCGTACGGGCCCGTGGCCGTGTCGCCGGTGTCCTCGGTGTGCACCAGCGCGCGGAACGGCGCCTCACCGGTGAGCGCGCAGTCACCGCCCTGGAGCGCTTCGCCGTCACACTGCGGGGTGCCGTCGCGGTCCAGGACCTCGACCTCGGGAGTCAGACCGGCCGAGGTCTGCGGAGTGAGCGCGGCGATCCGGCCGCCCTTCGGCACGGGCAGCGTCAGGCAGTCGTACTGCCCGACGGTGCTCAGCTTCCCCTTGTACAGGCCGGTCCCGATCGCGGCACAGCCGGCGCCGGAGGCGCGGTCGAACACCACCAGCCGGTCACGGGACGGGGCGAAGGCGTTGGTGCCGAGCACCGCCGTGTAGGTGCCCGCCTCGCGGATCCGGCACGGGTCGGTGCCGGACTCGCACACGGTCCGGCCGCCGGCGTCGTACACCCGGACCGCCCCGGCCGACCGGTCCTCGTCCACGTAGTGCACGGTGTACCGCCCGGCCTTCGCGGCGGAGAAGGTGTAGCAGGCGTCGGTGCCGAAGTCGCGCGGCTCGATCGGGCCGAAGGGCAGCACCGGCGCCGTCGCGCAGCCCTGCGGGTCGTTCAGCCGGCGCACCTGAAGCGCGTACTCGGCGGGGAAGCCGCTCCCCGCGCGGGAGACGCTCGACAGCACCCGGTAGGGGCCGTCGCCGGGCAGGACGCAGCTGTCCTCGCCGTCCTCCGGGAAGTGCTCGCAGATGCGGGCGCCGGTCGCGTCGGTGATCCAGGCAATCGACTCGCCGTACTCCTTGGTGCCGACCGTCAGCCGGATCCGCTCACCCGGCCGGCCCTCGAAGGCCTGGCAGTCCACGGCCAGCGGGCTCGCCGCGCTCCGGATCACCGCCGGCCGGTCCCAGCCGGTGCCGACCGGCTCGGCGCAGCCGCGGGTGCCCGAGCCGAGCGGGACGACGGTGAGCTCGGTCTGCTCGTCGTCGACCCAGCCGCTGTTGACGACCTTGACGGTGTACGTACCGGCCGCGGGCACCTGGCACCAGCCCTCGGCGCGGTACTCCTCGTCGAAGCAGTCGACCTCGGTGCCGTCGGCGTCGGCCATCTGCGTGTAGGCGTTGTTCTGGCTGTCGTCCAGGGTCACCAGATGCAGACCGGCCGAGGCGGCCGTCACCGTGAAGCAGGCGCTGCTCTGGGCCGGGACGGTGGCCTTGCCGACGGCGTCGCCCGGATCCCCGAACGGCGCGAGCGCGAGCGGCGCGCACTCCGGTTCGGCGGCGGCCTGGGCGGAACCGGCCCCCGTCAGGCCCAGCAGTGAGGCGAACAGCGAGACGGCGACGGCGGACGCACCGGCCCGCCCCTGTCTCTCTCTCCATCTGCGTCTCGGTCTCGTTCTCGGGCAGGCGTCCGTGTCCGACATGGCAATCCCCCCTGGATCAGTGGTCGTTGGCGAGATGCTCGCACACAGGTACGACACAGTGCCCGCGAGAAAGCCGAGACGCCGCCCCGGCCGACCCGGCCCGGGTTAATTCACATGACCCGCCCGGCGCACGCCGCTACGGTGCCCAAAGTGATCGACATTCCCCGGGAACTGGCAGCATCACAGGAGAAGTACAACGGCGAGGCGGGCCGCGCCTTCATCGAGGAACTGCCGGACCTGACGGCCGGCTTCCTCGACCGCTGGGAACTCGAGCCCGACGGACCGCCCATGCACGGCGTGTCCGCCCTGGTCCTCCCGGTCGTCCGCGCCGACGGCGGCCCCGCGGTCCTCAAACTCCAGCTCCTCGACGAGGAGAGCGAAGGCGAACCGGTCGCGCTGCGCGCCTGGGACGGCGACGGAGCCGTCCGTCTCCTCGGCCACGACGAGCCCACCGGCACGATGCTGCTGGAACGCCTCGACGAGACCCGGATGCTGTCCCACGTCCCGGACGCCCACCAGGCCGTCGTCACCATCGCCGAACTCCTCGCCCACCTCACCTCCTTCCCCGCCCCGCCCGGCCTGCGCCGCCTCGGCGACATCGCCCGGGCCATGCTGGACCGGACCCCGCGGGCACTCGACCGCATCCCCGACCCCGAGGCCCGCCGCCTCGTCGCCGACTGCGCCGCCGCCGTACGCGAGGTCGTCGACGAACCGGGCGACCGGCTCCTCCACTGGGACCTCCACGACGAGAACGTCCTCGCCTCCGGCCGCGCCCCCTGGCTCGCCATCGACCCCAAGCCCCTCGCCGGCGACCCCGGCTTCGAACTGTGGCCGGCCATCGACAACCGCTACGACCCCGACGACATCCTCTGGCGCTTCGACGCCATGACCGACGTCCTCGCCCTGGACCGCCCCCGCGCCCGCGCCTGGACCCTCGGCCGCCTCCTCCAGAACGCCCTGTGGGACATCGAGGACGGCCGCCCCCTGGACGACGGCCAGCTCGAGATCGCCCGCCGCCTGCGCGGCCACACCGCCTGACCCATGCCCTCCTTCCTCCCCGGCCTGGAACTCTCCCGCCGCTTCTACACCGAGGCCGTACGCCCCCTCCTGGACGAGGCCCTCCCCGGCATCCCCCACTCCGCCGCCCGCCTCGGCAGCGGCTCCGAGGTCCTCGGCTACGACACCCCGCGCTCGGCCGACCACGAGTGGGGCCCACGCCTCCAGCTCTTCCTGCGCCCGGAGGACACCGAGACCCACGGCCCCCGCCTCACCGCCCTCCTCTCCCACCGCCTCCCGAAGACCTTCCTCGGCCACCCCACCCACTTCGCCCGCACCGGCGACCACCCGGGCACCGACATCCGCGTCATGACCGGCACCGACGGCCCGGTGCACCACCGCGTCGACATCATGGACTCCGCCACCTGGTTCACGGACCAGCTCGGCTTCGACCCGGCCCTGGGCGTCACCACGGCGGACTGGCTGGCCACGCCCACCCAGCGCCTGGCCGAGGTCACCGCGGGCGCCGTCTTCCACGACGGCCTCGGCCGGCTTGCCCCGGCCCGCACCGCCCTGCGCTGGTACCCGCACGGGATCTGGCTGTACGTCCTGGCCTGCCAGTGGAAACGCGTCTCCCAGGAGGAGGCCTTCGTAGGCCGCTGCGGCGAGGTGGGCGACGAACTCGGCTCGGCGGTCGTGGCCGCCCGTCTGATCCGCGACCTGATGCGCCTGAGCCTCCTCATGCACCGCCGTTACCCGCCCTACAGCAAGTGGCTCGGCACCGCCTTCACCGCGACCCCCCGGGGCGCGGCACTCACCCCCACCCTCGCCGCGGCGCTGGCGGCCCACGACTGGCCCACCCGCGAGCACCTCCTCAAGCACGCCTACGAGGCCATCGCGACCCACCACAACGACCTCGCGCTCACGGCCCCCGTCGACCCCACCACCCGCCCGTACCACAGCCGCCCGTTCCAGGTCCTCCACGCGGAACGCTTCACGGCGGCGCTCCGCGCCCGCATCACGGACCCGGCACTCCGCTCCCTGCCCGACACCGGCGCGATCGACCAGTGGGTGGACAGCACCGACGCCCTGAGCGACGTCCAGAACAGAAAGAAGCCCGGGCCAGAGGCGATCTGACCCGGGCTTCCACCGGAGCCCCCTGTCGGATTCGAACCGACGACCTACGCATTACAAGTGCGTTGCTCTGGCCAGCTGAGCTAAGGAGGCACCGCGTACTACAACGCCGTACGCGAGGGCGGCACCACTGTACACAGAGCCCGTTACCCCGAGCCACGGAGTTCCGCTCCGCCCGGTCTCACTCCACCTCGTACTCGAACCGGTACGGCACGGTCGCCTCCCCGTGGTGCGCGGTGAACCCGCCCTTCCCCCACAGTCCGGCCAGCTCCCCGCTCTCGGATCCCCGCACCACCTCGAACGTGCAGTGCACCGCCCCGTCCTCGCCGAACCACCCCCGCTCCTCCACGGCGAAGCTCCCCTCCCGCCCGTCGAGCCGGCCGGTGATCAGCTCCATGCCGGCGAAGGAACCGGTCTTCTGGGTGACATAGACGATCGTGTACTCGCAGATCGTCCCGGCCGCCTCGATGCCGCCGCTGAAGGTGTTCCGGACGGAGGCGTGGGCGAGCCGCGGGTTCGCCTCCTCACCCGGGCCGATCACGCGCTCCTGCCAGTCGGCGAAGGTGAAGTGTCCGGTGGTGGTCCGTGTGCCGGGCATGGGTGGGTCCTCTCGATCAGCCGATGGCCCTGCGGGCCGTCTGGGACCACCACTCTCTTCCCTGTACCTGACATCTCCTGTCAGGTACAGGGGAGTCCGCCGGAGAATGGCCCCCATGCGCGCCGACCGGCTCCTCTCCCTGCTCCTGCTGCTCCAGAACCGCGGGCGGATGACCGCGCCCGAGCTCGCCGCCGAGCTGGAGGTGTCCGTGCGCACGGTCTACCGGGACGTCGAGGCGCTGGGCGCGGCGGGTGTGCCGGTGTGCGCGGATCGCGGGCCGGAGGGCGGCTACCGGCTGGTGGCCGGCTACCGGACACGGCTGACCGGTCTGACCGACGCCGAGGCCGGGTCGTTGTTCCTCGCCGGTATGCCCGGTCCGGCCCGGGATCTGGGGCTGGGAGCGGTGCTGGCCAGTGCCCAGCTGAAGGTGCAGGCCGCGCTGCCGGCGGAGCTGGCCGGGCAGGCGCGGCGGGTGCAGGAGCGGTTCCATCTGGACGCGCCGGCGTGGTTCCGGGAAGCCGATCCGGTGCCGTGTCTGGAGCCGGTGGCAGCAGCCGTGTGGGAGCGGCGGGTGCTACGGGTGCACTACCGGCGGTGGCGGGGGGAGGTGCGCCGGGAGGTGCGGCCGCTGGGGCTCGTCCTGAAGGGCGGCATCTGGTACCTGGTCGCCCTGGCGGAGGAGACCGTGCGGACGTACCGGGTGTCCCGTCTGCTGACCGTGGCGGAGACCGGGGAGCTCTTCGACCGTCCGGCCGGCTTCGACCTGGCCGCCTACTGGGAGGAGTCTTCCCGGCGGCTGGAGGCCGCCCTGCGGCAGGGTGTCACCCGGTTGCGTCTCTCACCGCGGGGGCAGCGGCTGCTGCCGATGCAGTTCGGGGCGGCGGGCGCACGGGCCCTTCAGAGCGCGGGTGCGCCGGACGCGGACGGCTGGGTGGAGGTGGAACTGCCCGTGGAGACGGAGGCCGTGGCGGTCGGGGATCTGCTCCGGCTGGGTCCGGAGGCGGAGGTCCTCGGGCCGCCCGAACTGCGTCAGGCGGTGGCGCGGGCGGTGGCGGCGCTGGCGGACCGGTACGGGCAGCCGTGAAGCCCCGTCGAAAATTTCCACGAAGTTCACAGGCCCGGAGGTACTGACAGACAGGTGAACGCCAGGTACCGTCCTGAGCCAGTTCACACGCGTGGACTACACCACAACGGAACACCCGTCGTGGCACCGCCTTCCTACTCGGATCGTCCGGCACGTTCCTGCCGGTAGAAGGGGTTCACTCACCATGGCCACAGTCCAGTTCGACAAGGCGACCCGGATCTACCCGGGTTCCACCAAGCCCGCCGTCGACGCGCTGGAGATCGACATCGAGGACGGCGAGTTCCTCGTCCTCGTCGGCCCGTCCGGCTGCGGCAAGTCCACCTCGCTCCGCATGCTCGCGGGGCTCGAGGACGTCAACGCCGGCGCCATCCGCATCGGCGACCGCGACGTCACCCACCTGCCGCCGAAGGACCGGGACATCGCCATGGTGTTCCAGAACTACGCGCTCTACCCGCACATGACGGTCGCCGACAACATGGGCTTCGCGCTCAAGATCGCCGGCGTCAACAAGGCGGAGATCCGGCAGAAGGTCGAGGAGGCCGCGAAGATCCTCGACCTCACCGAGTACCTGGACCGCAAGCCGAAGGCGCTCTCCGGCGGTCAGCGCCAGCGTGTCGCCATGGGCCGCGCCATCGTGCGTGAGCCGCAGGTGTTCCTCATGGACGAGCCGCTGTCCAACCTGGACGCCAAGCTCCGTGTGTCCACCCGTACACAGATCGCCTCGCTCCAGCGCCGCCTGGGCATCACCACCGTCTACGTCACCCACGACCAGGTCGAGGCCTTGACGATGGGCGACCGCGTGGCGGTCCTCAAGGACGGTCTGCTCCAGCAGGTCGACACCCCGCGCAACATGTACGACAGGCCCGCCAACCTCTTCGTGGCCGGCTTCATCGGCTCCCCGGCGATGAACCTCATCGAGGTCCCGATCACCGACGGCGGCGTGAAGTTCGGCAACTCGGTCGTGCCGGTGCAGCGCGACGCGATCGCCGCCGCCACCGACAAGACCGTCAGCGTGGGCGTCCGCCCCGAGCACTTCGACGTCGCCGGCCCCGACTCCGACCTGGGTGTCGCGGTCACCGTGAACGTGGTCGAGGAGCTCGGCTCCGACGCCTTCGTCTACGGCACCGCCCAGGTCGGTGGCGAGACGAAGGACATCGTCGTCCGCGTCGGCGGCCGTGACGTCCCGGAGAAGGGCAGCACGCTGCACGTCGTCCCGCGCGCCGGCGAGACCCACGTGTTCTCGACCTCCACGGGCGCGCGCCTGTCCGACTGACCCGTCGGCAAACGCACAGCCCTGGGTGAATCACCCAAGTGGACGAAGAGGGCCCCGCAGCGTGCTGCGGGGCCCTTCTCGTTGTCGACAAATACCCCGGCAGACCGGACATTTCGAGCAGTGTGCGTCAACGCTTTACCCAAAAACGGGCACTCTCTCATCCCCCGAACCGGTGACTAAATGTCTACAAACCATTACCCCGCGCTACCCTCACACGCGTGAAGCACTCCACTAACCAACAGACGCGACGCGGCCGGGGCCCCGCCCGCCGGATCGGCCGCACCCTCGCATTCGTCCTGCCCGTCGTCCTGGTGCTCTCCGGGACCCTCGCGGTCACACGAGTCAACTGGTCGGGAAGCCCCTCCGACCCGGTGCTCACCGCCGCGGACACCAGCATGTCCGCCGGCACCCCCCGGACCGCCAAGCGCACCCCGCAGGACGTCCTGCGCGACAAACTGCTCACCGAGCTCCAGGAGGAGAACCCGGGCGTCGCCCTCACCCACCTCCAGCAGGCCGTCAACGGCCGCCCGTCACTGGCGAAGCACTGCGCCTCCATCGCCCGCGCCCTCGGCCAGGCCGCCGTCCGGGTCTACGGCCCGACACGCGCCCAGTCCTACGCCCGCCCGGTCTGCGACACCGCCTTCGCCACGGGCGTCGCGGCCGCGCACAGCTGAGCACACCGCCCTGCCGCCGAACGAGAGGGGTGGGAGGCCTGCAGCGGCTGCCGCGGGAAACCGGTTCATCCGCCGCGGTCACGGGCGGGACGCCACGTACAGTTCGGTCTCATGAGCGATCCGAGCGCCGCGTCCCGCCCCGTTCAAGCCGTCGTTCTGGCCGGCGGCCAGGGCTCCCGGCTCCGTCCGTACACCGACGACCGGCCCAAGCCGATGGTCGAGATCCCCGGGACGGGGACTCCGATCATCGGCCATCAGCTGTCCTGGCTCGCCGAGGAGGGCGTGACGGACGTGGTGGTCTCCTGCGGCCACCTCGCCGACGTGCTCCAGAAGTGGCTGGAGACGGCCGATCTGCCCGTCTCCGTCACCACCGTCGTGGAGTCCGAGCCCCTCGGCCGCGGCGGCGGCCTCAAGTACGCCGCCGCGCATCTGCCCCACCCGGACCAGCCCTGGTACGCGACGAACGGCGACATCTGGACCCGGTTCTCGCTGCGGGACATGGCGGACTTCCACACCGAGCGGGACGCCCTCGCGACACTGGCCCTGGCCCGGCCGCGCCTGCCCTGGGGCGCGGTGAAGACGGACGGCTTCGGCCGCATCACGGACTTCATCGAGGCCCCGCCGTCCACCTTCGAGATCAACGCGGGTGTGTACGTCTTCTCCCCCGAGTTCGCGGGGCTGCTGCCGACGCGCGGGGACCACGAGCGCACGACGTTTCCCCGGCTGGCCCGCGAGCGGAAGCTGGCCGGCTTCACGATCCCTCAGGGGTCGTATTGGCGTGCGATCGATACGGCGAAGGATCTGACGGAGGCCGCGAAGGAACTGGCGGCGTTGGGGCGCTGAGAGCCGTACAGCCCCACGCCCCTTGAGTCCGCTGCCCCCGCTGCATCAAAAGGGCCCCGCATCTTCGGGATGCGGGGCCCTTTGCTGTCCGGCTCTGCCGGCTAGCCCAACAGGCCGCCCACCAGGCCCGGTCGACCCGTGGACGAGGAGCCGCCGTCGTCCGAGCCGCCGGTCGAGCCGGAGCCGCCGGTCGCCGTGCCGCCGGACGTGGGGCCCGACGTGGTGCTCGGGGCCTGACCGGCCGGGGAGGACTGCTGGGGCGGGGCCTGGCCCGCGCTGCCCTGGGTCTGGCTCGGCGAGCCGCCGGTGACGGTGCCGGTGTCCCGGGTTGCGCCCGGCCTGCTCGTGGTGCCCGCGCTGGGGCTGGCCGAACCGGCCGTGGCGCCCTGGGTGGGCGAGGTGGAGGCCGACGGGGTCCGCCTGTCCTGCCGCTTGCCGGGGGCGTCCGGGAGTGGGGAGCCGGGCAGTTCGTTGCGCGGGGCCTCACCGGGTCCGGGGACGACGACCCGGTCGGCGTCGCGGACGGCACCGCCGAGCAGCGAGCCGACCAGCAGCGTGAGACCGATGGCGACGGCGGTGACGAGGGCGCCGCGCCGCAGCACGTAGCGGCGCAGGTCCCAGATGTCGGCGCGGGGTCCGAGGCGGCGCCAGGCACTGCCGGCCAGGCGGCCGTCGACGGAGTAGACGGGGGCGCCCGCGATGATCAGCGGTGACCAGGCGGCGAGGAAGATGATGTCGGGGGTCTCGTAGGCGGGGACGCTCTGCCAGCTGACGGTGACCAGCAGCGCGGCCGACAGCAGGGCGCCGAAGGAGGCGGCGACGCGCTGCCAGCAGCCGAGAACCGTCAGGACGCCGACGATGACCTGGGCGAAGGCGATGACCAGTCCGGAGCCGACCGGGTGCTCGAAGGCGAACTGGCGCAGCGGCTCGGCGACTTCCCAGGGGTGCAGGGTGTTGAGCCACTTGACCATGGAGCCGCGCTTGCCACCGTCGAAGTAGACGGGGTCGCACAGCTTGCCCATGCCGGCGTAGATGGAGATGAAGCCGAGGAAGACGCGCAGCGGGAGCAGGACGACGCCGAGGTTCATCCGGCGGCCCGGGTAGTAGGCGTGCCGTGCCGGGTCGTCGCCGTGGCGCTTGACGGGCTGCTCGGTGTCGTCCGCCTCGGGGGCGAGGTCCTCGAAATCCGCTTCCGTGTAGGCGGGTTCGTAGGCGCTGCCGGCCGTGCGCATGGGCGGCAGCAGCCGGGTGCCGTCGGCGGGCTCGTGCGTGCGCTGCGGTCCTACGACGGGGGTCTCGACCGTCTGGGTGAGGTCGTCCTGGTAGCCGTCACCCTCGTAGCCGGTGCCGCCGTAGCCGCCGTCCTGGTATCCGGCTCCGTAGCCCGGGCCCTGCGGGTCGGTGCCCACGCGGGAGATGACCTGGGTGGCCCCGGTGTCCGTGGCGGACTCGTCGGGGTGGCGGATGCTCTCGTGCCGGACGGCCTGGAGGAGCCGGTGGGCGCCGGTGTCGTCGGGCGCGGACTTGCCGCTCCAGACGACGGGCCGGCGGCGGGTGGTGGCCCCGTCCGCCGCGCCCCCGGCGGTGACGACGGGGATGCGAGCGGTGTCCTCGCTGGCGGTCAGGTGCCGTGCGACCCGTGGGGACTGGACGCGACGCGTCGAGACGCCCAACTGCACGCGGAAACTCGCGTGATTGACGATGACCTGCGCCGGGTCGCTCGGCACCTTCACCATACTCAGCGCGGGAGCGTCGTCGAGTCCCGACGAGCGGTCCCCCGTGGGTGTGCGGGGTGTTCTGGTGTCCACACTCATCTAACCGAGTGACGTCGGGATAGGACACTGCTTTGACTCGCCGGATCTGTCCGGACCCCGTCAAGCTTGTCCTCGTCGCCCCGATGCTCCCGGAATTAACCCGTACGGGTGAGGTGGCGGACTCCTGTTCAGCTGCGTCGGCGGGCCGCCTCGTACAGCACGATCCCCGCCGCCACACCGGCGTTGAGCGACTCGGCGCCGCCCGGCATCGGGATCCGCACCCGGAAGTCACAGGTCTCCCCGACCAGCCGGGACAGCCCCTTGCCCTCGCTGCCGACGACGATGACGACGGGCCCGCCCAGGGCCTCCAGTTCACCGAGTTCGACCTCGCCGTCGGCGGCCAGACCGACGACCGCGATGCCGGCCTTCTTGTACGCCTCCAGCGCGCGCGTCAGGTTGGTGGCGCGGGCGACGGGCGTACGGGCGGCCGCACCGGCGGACGTCTTCCAGGCACCCGCCGTCATCCCGGCGGCCCGCCGCTCGGGTACGACGACGCCGTGCCCGCGGAAGGCGGAGACGGAGCGGACGACCGCACCCAGGTTGCGCGGGTCGGTGACACCGTCGAGCGCGACGATCAGCGGGTCCTCGCCGTCGTCGAGGGCGGCGTCGGCGAGGTCCTGCGGGTGGGCGTACTCGTACGGCGGGACCTGGAGCACGAGCCCCTGGTGGTTCAGCCCGTTCGTCATCCGGTCGAGCTCGGGGCGCGGCGCCTCCATGAGGTTGATACCGCCGCGCTCGGCGGCGAGCTGGAGTGCCTCACGGACGCGCTCGTCGTTGTCGATGAACTGCTGGACGTACAGCGTGGAAGCGGGCACGCCCTCGCGCAGTGCCTCGTAGACCGGGTTGCGGCCGACGACCAGCTCGGACGTGGACTTGCCGCCGCGGCCCCGGGGCGCGGGGCGGCGGGCTGTCTGCCGCGCCTTGGCGCTGGCGACACGGTTCTTCTTGTGTCCCTTGCGCATCTCGGCGGGCGGAGTGGGGCCCTTGCCCTCCAAGCCCTTGCGCCGCTGGCCGCCACTGCCGACCTGCGCGCCCTTCTTGCCGGACATGCGGCGGTTGTTGGCTGCCATGACCTACCTGTCTGTGGGTGCGGTGACGTACTACGTCTATGAAGTGTGCCGCCCGGAGGCCCGGGCGGCACAATCGATCTTCCGGATCGCGGTCGGGTCAGCGCGGGCCGAGGCTCCAGCGCGGTCCCTGCGGGCTGTCCTCGATGACCAGACCGGACTGGCTCAGCTGGTCGCGAATGGCGTCCGCGGTGGCCCAGTCCTTGCGGGCCCGGGCCGACTCGCGCTGGTCGAGGACGAGTCGTACGAGGCTGTCGACCACGCCGTGCAGATCAGCGCCGCGGTCGCTCTCCCCGGCCCAGTGGGCGTCGAGCGGGTCGAGCCCGAGGACGCCGAGCATGGCACGGACCTCGGCGAGCCGGGCCACCGCGGCTTCCTTGTCGTCGGCGGCCAGCGCGCTGTTGCCCTGCCGGACCGTGGTGTGCACCACGGCGAGCGCCTGCGGCACGCCCAGGTCGTCGTCCATCGCCTCGGCGAAGGCCAGCGGCACCTCGGCGGCCGGCTCGACAGTGCCGGCCTTCTCCACCACGCGCTGCACGAAGCCCTCGATCCGCGCGAACGCCGACTCGGCCTCGCGCAGCGCCTCCTCGCTGTACTCGATCGTCGAGCGGTAGTGCGGGGTGCCGAGGTAGTAGCGCAGCACGATGGGCCGCCAGCGCTTGACCATCTCGCTGACCAGGACCGAGTTGCCGAGCGACTTGGACATCTTCTCGCCGCTCATGGTGACCCAGGCGTTGTGCACCCAGTACTGGGCGAAGTCGTCGCCGTAGGCCTTGGCCTGGGCGATCTCGTTCTCGTGGTGCGGGAAGACCAGGTCGAGGCCGCCGCCGTGGATGTCGAAGGCGGCGCCCAGGTACTTGTGCGCCATCGCCGAGCACTCCAGGTGCCAGCCCGGACGGCCGCGGCCCCACGGCGTCTCCCAGTCGGGCTCGCCCGGCTTGGTCGCCTTCCACATGGCGAAGTCGCGGGGGTCGCGCTTGCCGGAGACGCCCTCGTCGGGCTGGCGCAGATCGTCGATGCCCTGGTTCGACAGCTGCAAGTAGCCAGGGAAGGAGCGCACGTCGAAATAGACACTGCCGTCCGCCTCGTAGGCGTGCCCGCGCTCGATGAGGCCGCGCATCATCTCGACCATCTCGGTGATGTGGCCCGTGGCACGCGGCTCGTAGGTCGGCGGCAGGCAGCCGAGGGCCTGGTAGCCGTCGTTGAACGCCCGCTCGTTCTCGTAGCCGATGGCCCACCAGGCCCGGCCCTGGTCGGCCGACTTGGCGATGATCTTGTCGTCGATGTCCGTGACGTTCCGCACGAACGTCACGTCGTAGCCGCGGTACTCGAACCAGCGGCGCATGATGTCGAAGTTCAGACCCGACCGGATGTGCCCGATGTGCGGTGCCGCCTGCACGGTGGCGCCACACAGGTAGATCGAGACGCAGCCCGGCTTGAGCGGGGAGAAGTCACGGATCTGCCGGGCGCTGGTGTCGTACAGGCGAATAGTCACGGGACCAGGGTAGTAGGCCGTGGGGGGTGCGTGGGGCAGTGCCGTTCACCCGACTCGTACGACCAGCGCCGTCGCCACCGCCATGAGGCCCTCGTCGCGTCCCGGGAAGCCCAGTCCGTCCGTCGTCGCGCCCGACACCGACACCGGTGCTCCCGCCGCCTCCGACAGGAGCTTCTGCGCCTCGTCCCGCCGTTTGCCGATCTTCGGCCTCGGGCCCACGACCTGTACGGCGACGTTGCCGATGCGGAAGCCCGCCTCGCGGACGATCCGGGCCGCCTCCGTCAGCAGCGTGACGCCGGACGCGCCCGACCACTCGGGGCGGCCGGTGCCGAAATGCTGACCGAGGTCGCCGAGGCCGGCCGCGGAGAACAGCGCGTTGCACGCGGCGTGCGCGACGACGTCCGCGTCCGAGTGGCCCGCCAGGCCCGGGCCCTCGCCCTCCCACTTCAAGCCGGCGCACCACAGCTCGCGGCCCTCCTCGAAGGCGTGGATGTCGGTGCCGATGCCGACCTGGGGCAGCGGCACTTCGGGCATCACGTCAGAAGCCATCGTTGAGCCTCCTGCGGGCCAGGACCGCCTCCGCGAGCACCAGGTCCAAGGGCCGGGTGACCTTGAACGCCTCCTCGTGGCCGGGCACCGCCACGACCGTGAGGCCGAGCTGCTCGACCATGCCGGCGTCGTCGGTGACGTCTCCGGTGACCGTCTCGTGCGCCCGTACCAGTGTCGCCCGGTCGAAGCCCTGCGGCGTCTGCACCGCCCGCAGCCGCGCGCGCTCCGGCGTGGCGACGACCGGCTCCGGCTCGCCGGGAGTCCCGGCCGGCTCGACCTGCTTGACGGTGTCGGCGAGCGGCAGCGCCGGGACCACGGCCGGGGCGCCGTCGCGTACGGCCTCGATGACCGCGTCGACCGTGTCCACCGGCACCAGCGGCCGGGCCGCGTCGTGCACCAGCACGATGTCGTGGCCGGGCGGCAGCGCGTCCAGGCCGAGCTTCACGGACTCCTGGCGGGTCTGCCCGCCCGGCACGACGAGGAAGTCGGTCCGCTCGGGCAACGCGTGTGCGTCGAGCAGCGACCTGACCTCGGCGGCACCGTCGGGCGGGGCCACGACGACGACCAGCGAGACGGCGCGGGAGGCGGCCATCGCGCGGACCGCGTGGATGAGCATGGGGGTGCCCCCCAGCGCGCGGAGCGCCTTGGGGGCGCCCGGGCCGAGCCGTACACCACGGCCGGCGGCCGGGATCACGGCCGCCGTACGGGCTGCCGACGGCGAAGGGCGCGAATCGTCAGACATCGGTTCCTGTCAGGTTTGTGTGTTGCCCTGGCGTGGGTATGGCCTGGAGGAGTGCCGGGCGCGACGCGCTCGACCGGACCCTTCCGTGACGCTGGTCGAGCCGGCTGCCCGGGCCCGGCACACCAAGCACCGGATCGTGAGTGATAACACATCCGGCGGTGGCGGCGCATTCGGTGTCCGAGTACGAACATGCCGCAGCGCCCGGCGACAGAAGAATCGTCATCGGGCACCGCGGCATTTCGATGTTGCTGAGTGCTGAGCGACAGGCTTCGCCTCAGGAGGCGAGAACCTCGTCGAGCAGGGCCTCGGCCTTGTCCTCGTTGGTGTTCTCCGCGAGAGCGAGTTCGCTCACCAGAATCTGGCGGGCCTTGGCGAGCATGCGCTTCTCACCAGCGGAGAGTCCGCGCTCGCGCTCACGACGCCACAGATCACGCACGACTTCCGCGACCTTGATGACATCGCCCGAGGCGAGCTTCTCCAGGTTTGCCTTGTAACGACGGGACCAGTTCGTGGGCTCCTCGGCGTACGGCGCGCGCAGCACCTCGAAGACCCGGTCCAGCCCGTCCTGACCGACCACATCACGCACGCCGACGAACTCCGCATTGTCCGCTGGCACACGCACTGTCAGGTCACCCTGGGCGACCTTCAGCACCAAGTAGGTCTTGTCCACGCCTTTGATCTGGCGAGTTTCGATAGCCTCGATCAGCGCGGCCCCGTGATGGGGATAGACCACGGTGTCGCCAACCTTGAACGTCATGTGACAGGTACCCCTTCCGTGGCTATCCAGAGTAACACGGAAACTGCGGGTTCTGAATGGCGTTTTCGCAGGTCAGGGCATATCTCGGGGCTTGACAAGTCCAACAGGAACGTGCTTCGGACAGGGAGTGGAAGAAGGTATCCGCAGGTCGGAGCGGCTCTCCGGGCCGAGCGAAACGCGTACGCTACACACATCCGGAGCCTCCCCCAAGCGGCCGAACATCCCCATATGTCCGGTTCCGTATGATCGACTTCCGCTACTCCGTTCGGCGGCCCGAGCCGGGTTCCGGTCGAATCCGGAATTGATCACCGGGCGTCCGGGCGAGCCCACGGTGATCAATTCCGAGGTGGTCCGCACATTCCTTCACGGAAATTTTGCGCTGCCGCCCGAGACTCTTATGTGAATGCCGGACGAGCACCCCGCAATGTGACCCAGCAGTCACTGTGGCTCAGCGAGGCCACAGGTGCCGGGGGGTCGGGTGCGGCCGCTCGGGAACGGCTCGGTAACCTAAGGCCCGCTGACAGACACTTAGGGCGGCTTTATCGGCCGCTCCGCTCTCGAGTCAAGGAGTTGCCGCCGCCGTGAGCAGCAGCCTTCGACGCGGCGTCCTCGCCGCTGCCGCCATCGCGTTCTCCGTTGCCTCGCTCGCCGCGTGCGGTGCCGGCAACAACGCGCAGACCCTCGAGATCCAGCCGGACCACGCGGCGACGAGCGTCGGCAACATCAAGGTCCAGAACGCGATCGTGATCACGCAGCCCGACATCGAGTCGACCGGCCCGGCCGCGATCTCCGCCACCTTCTTCAACTCCGGCAGCACCGCCGAGACGCTGGAGTCCATCACCCTCCCCGACACCGGCGAGAAGGCCGAGCTCAAGCCCGCCAAGGGCGGCAGCCTGAGCATCCCGGCCGGCGGCAGCCTGGTCCTGGGCGGCAAGGACAACGCCACGGCCGTGCTGCCGAGCGGCCGCGAGGCCGCCCAGGACGGCAACGCCCAGAAGGTCACCTTCACCTTCAGCAAGACCGGTGACGTGAGCCTGCGCGCGTTCGTCGTCCCCGCCGAGCACCACTTCACCGAGTGGGGCCCGACCGAGGTACCGGCCGCGCCGGGCGGCTCGGCGTCCCCGTCCGGTTCGCCGTCGGGGAGCCCCTCCGGTTCGCCGGCCGGCACCGAAAGCCCCGCCGCGGGCGAGACGCCGGGCGGCCAGGAGTCGCCGGGCACGCCGACCGACGCGGCCTCCGCGAGCGCCTCGGCCGGTGCGGGCGCCGGGCACTGAGCCTCGTGGGACAGTCGTGACGCAGGACGTTCGTAACGAAGGGCGGGACCTCACCTGGGTGAGGCCCCGCCCTTTCTGCCGCTGTCGTGCGCGGCCGGCTTACGGCTCGAACTTGTAGCCCAGGCCACGGACCGTCACCAGGTAGCGCGGGGCGCCCGGGTCCGGCTCGATCTTGGCGCGCAGGCGCTTGACGTGGACGTCGAGGGTCTTGGTGTCACCGACGTAGTCGGCGCCCCAGACGCGGTCGATGAGCTGCATGCGGGTCAGCACGCGGCCGGCGTTGCGCAGCAGCATCTCCAGCAGGTCGAACTCCTTCAGCGGCAGGTCGATCTTGGTGCCGCCGACGGTGACCACGTGCCGGTCGACGTCCATACGGACCGGGCCGGCCTCCAGCGCGGCCGGAGTCACCTCCTCCGGCTCACCTCTGCGGCGCAGCACGGCCCGGATACGGGCGACCAGCTCGCGCGAGGAGAAGGGCTTGGTGACGTAGTCGTCGGCTCCTATCTCCAGGCCGACGACCTTGTCGATCTCGCTGTCCTTGGCGGTCACCATGATGACGGGGACGTTGGAGCGGCCGCGCAGCTGGCGGCACACCTCGGTGCCCGGCAGGCCGGGCAGCATCAGGTCGAGGAGGACGAGGTCGGCGCCGTTGCGCTCGAACTCGTCGAGTCCGTCGGGCCCGGTGGTCGCGACGGCGACCTCGAAGCCCTCCTTGCGGAGCATGTACGACAGGGCGTCGGAGAAGGACTCCTCGTCCTCGACGACGAGCACTCGGGTCACGGAAGGACCTCCGGGGCAGGAAGCGTTTCGTACGCGGTTGATTCGGGGGATGTGGGGGTGGACCGCCCGGCCTCTTCGTCGAGGCCCGCGCCTCCTGCGCGTTCTGATCGGGCGGGCTGCTGATGTGCGCGGTCGCGGGCCGCACCGGCCTCCGGCAGCCGCAGGGTGAAGGTGGAGCCCTGGCCTTCGGCGCTCCACACCGTGACCTCCCCGCCGTGCGAGGCGGCCACGTGCTTCACGATCGCCAGCCCCAGTCCCGTGCCACCGGTGGCACGGGAGCGGGCCGGGTCGACGCGGTAGAAGCGCTCGAAGATGCGCTCCTTGTCCTTGTCGGAGATGCCGATGCCCTGGTCGGTGACGGCGATCTCGATGTGTTCCCCGCCGGCCGCGTTCACCCTGCGGGCCGCTATGCCGACGCGGGTTCGGGCGGGCGAGTAGTTGACCGCGTTCTCGACGAGGTTGCCGAGGGCGGCGGCGAGCTGGCCGCGGTTGCCCCACACGTGCAGGTCGGCGGTGCCGCCCGCGGCCATGGTGATCTGTTTGGTGCCGGCCTGGTGCCGGCAGCGGTCGATGGCCTCGGCGACGAGCTCGTCGACGCGGACCGGCTCGGCGTCCTCCAGCGGATCGTCGTTCTGAACCCGCGACAGGTCGATGAGCTCCTGCACCAGGCTGGTGAGCCGGGTGGCCTCGATCTGCATGCGCCCGGCGAACCGCTCGACGGCCTCGGGGTCGTCGGAGGCGTCCATGACGGCCTCGGAGAGCAGGGAGAGGGCGCCGACGGGCGTCTTCAGCTCATGGCTCACGTTGGCGACGAAGTCGCGCCGCACCGCCTCGATCCGGCGGGCCTCGGTGAGGTCCTCCACGAGCAGCAGCACCAACCGGGAACCGAGCGGCGCGACCCGCGCGGAGACGGCCAGGGCCTCCCCGCGTCCGGTCCCGCGCCGCGGCAGGTCCAGCTCGACCTGGCGTATCTCCCCGTCGCGCCGGGTGTCCCGGGCCATCTGGAGCATCGGCTCGACGGCGAGCTTGCCGCCGCGGACCAGGCCGAGGGCGTACGCCGCCGAGCTGGCCTTGACCACCGCGTCCGCCTCGTCGAGCACGACGGCGGAGGACCTGAGGACCGACAGGACGGTGTCCACGCCCGGCGGGAGCACCGCGTCCGTATGCAGGGAGCTACGGGTGGGGCGCTTCTGCTCGCGCTCACTCCAGCGGAACGCAAGCATGGCGATGACGCCGGTGAGCACCCCGGCGATCGCAGCCGCTGCGGCGACCGCCGCGTTCACGTCCATGCACCCAGGTTAGGCATGGGTCGGCCACGGACCACAGCCGTCGGGCTGCGAGCTCGAACACTCGTCGCCCAGAGTTCACCTTGGAGCCAGTATTGGTTCATCCGGGATGACGGAAACGGACGCGTACGGGCCGGAACGTGGGAGCGTGGGGTTCGGACCGTTGGTAATACGACGGTCGTACCGCCGGTTGTTCGGTGGGCCCCGGCCCATGAACCCCCGACACAGACGCACGAGAGGGAAGCCTGATGCGGGACGCGTACCACGAGGAACTGGACTCGATCGGCGACGGTCTGGTGGAGATGGCCCGGCTGGTCGGCTCGGCGATCGGGCGCGCCACCACCGCCATGCTCGACTCCGACCTGAAGCTGGCCGAGAACGTCATCGAGGCCGATCAGAAGGTCGACGAGCTCCAGCACGACCTGGAGGCCCGGGCCATCGCCCTGCTGGCGCGCCAGCAGCCGGTGGCGACGGACCTGCGCATCGTCGTCACGTCGCTGCGCATGTCGGCCGACCTGGAGCGCTCGGGCGACCTCGCCCAGCACGTGGCGAAGCTCGCGCGCCTGCGCTACCCGGACCGCGCGGTCCCGAGCGATCTGCACGCCACCATCCTGGAGATGGGCCAGCTCGCCCAGCGCCTGATGGCCAAGGCCGCCGAGGTGATCATCACCAAGGACGTCGACCTGGCGCTCCAGCTGGAGCAGGACGACGACGAGATGGACCTGCTGCACCGCACCCTCTTCCAGCACCTGATGGACGACCGCTGGAAGCACGGCATCGAGACGGCCGTGGACGTGACGCTGCTCGGCCGCTACTACGAGCGGTTCGCCGACCACGCGGTCTCGGTCGCCAAGCGGGTGGTGTACCTGGTGACCGGTGAGCACGCGGACGAGCTCCAGGCGGACGCGCAGCCGGAGATCCAGGCGGTGGCGGGGTCGGAGAGCGCCTGACCCTCGGTCCTGCCCGGTCTTACTCCGTCCCGCTCGGTCCTGCTCCGGGGTGAAAGGGCCGGGCGGGGACCGGCCGGGGCGCGCGGGCGCCTCTGTGCGCCGTTGATGCGCCCAGCGGAACGGGCATCCAATGGGCACAGGCACCAGCCTTGAGGAGGGACCCATGGCCGAATCCCCCAGCATCCCGCCCGACCCCACGCAGGAGCGCGTGACCGAGCTGCCCGCCGAGATCAGGAACCTGCCCCTGGTCGCCGCGTGCGGCTGCGGCTCGGGCTGCGGCTGCGGGTGCCAGTCGGGCAGCCCCTGCCAGTGCGGCTGACGCCCGGCACCTTCGTACGACCAGCAGGGCCCCGGTGGTTCGCCGCCGGGGCCCTGCGGCGTTGTGGTCGCCTCCGTGCCCGTACGGGCGGACCATGGAAGTACGCCCGCTGTCCTGTCGTACCGCCGCTGGTGGCGTACCGCCGGACAGTGCGCTACCGGCGTACCGCCGGGCACTGCGAAGGAGGCACGACGTCATGGCCAAGTTCATGGATGTCCACCACAGCATGAAGGGCATCACGGAAGAGCAGCTGCGCGAGGCACACAACGCGGACCTCGCCATAGAGAAGGACGAGAGCGTCCACTTCGAGGCGGCCTGGGCGGACCCGGAGTCCGGCCTCGTCTACTGCCTCTCCGAGGCCCCGTCGGCCGAGGCGGTCCAGCGCATCCACGAACGCGCTGGGCACAAGGCGGACGAGATCCACCCGGTGCCGTTGACAGTCACGTGAAGTGAGCGGTGCGGCCGGCCCGTCTCAGGGAGCGCTCCGGCAGAGCTCGGATTCCGACAGCGGCGTCCTTCAGTCGCTGCTCGCCCCAGTCGCCGTTGCGGTTCATGGTCATGACCTGCCGGCCGTCCGCCGAGGCGAGGGCGCGGGTCGCGGATCATGCCGCCGTGCCTCCAGGTCCAGCAGCCCTCCGCGAGCTTGGAGTGCCGCGCGTGGGATGAGGGCAGTCCGGGCACGGTGCCCGGCACGCTCGTGCCGCGCAGACCGAGTGGCCGTACGACGAGGCGCTCGACCGCGTGCGCGCAACTACAGCCCGTGGCCTTCTCTATGACCATGCCGGCGAGGACGTAGCTGGTGTCCGAGTAGTCCCATTTGCCGGGGCGGCCGGGCCTGCTGCCCTGCTCGGGCTGGGAGTTCGGCGGGTGGGCTCGTTCAGCACGGCCTGGGTCCTCGTATGAGCTGCTGCCTGGCTCTTGTGGACTTCCTGGGCCTTCTGGACTGCCTGGGCCTCCGGCTGCAATCGGGGCGGCGGATGGTGGGACGTACCGGCCGCCGCGGAGGAGGTGACAGGCTGACTGCGGCTGCCTGTGGTGGTGGCGGTTACGGGTCATGGGATCAGCTCATCAAGCGCCGTATCGCCTCACCATCGGGAACCTCCCGGAAACGGATCAGGGAGCGGACGCGGAACGCTCCGGGGCCTGGCCCAGGGCCCCGGCAGCAGGACCAGCCGGCTCAGCTGGCTCAATGGGCTCAGCGGTCTCAGTCGGCTGAGCGGGCGCCTCCTCCGGTAGGCGCCGCATCAACGCCCCGTACCCCAGCCCGGCCACCGTCCCGACCACCGCGCACAGCCCCCACAGCCACTCCGCCCCGAACCGGTCGATGACGAAGCCGGACATCAGCGGGGCGACCAGGCCGGCGACCGACCAGGACATGGTGTACATCCCCTGGTAGCGCCCGCGTCCGTGGAGCGGGGACAACCGTACGACGAGACCGGTCTGCGTCGGCGCGTTGACGATCTCGGCCAGCGTCCACACGCACACCGTGATGGCGATGACGCCGACCGACCCCGCGAAGGCGGTGAGCCCGAAGCCGTACCCCGCGAGAAGCGAGGAGATGACGAGCAGCCGGCGGGGGTCACGGTGCTGGATGAACCGCGTGACCGGGATCTGGAGCACGACGATCAGCACGCCGTTGACGGCGATCGCCATGCCGTATTCGGCCGGCGTGAACCCGGCCTCCCCCATGGCAACCGGCAGGCCGATCGCCCCCTGCTGGAAGATCAGCGCGACGAGGAAGGACAGCCCGACGACGCTCATGAAGCGCCCGTCACGCAGTACGGTCCCGAGACTGACGGAGCTGTCGGGGGCGGCGGCCGCCTTCTCGGAGGCGACGGCCGTTTTCTGGGAGGCGACGGCCGACTTCACCGTCTCGGCGGGCCTGGACTCCGGCAGCCGCAGGAAGACGAGGATCGCGCAGACCATCGTCATCCCCGCCTCGATCAGGAACCCGGCGAGATAGCTGACCTCGGCGATGAACCCGGCCGCCATGGAGGACACGGCGAAACCGAGGTTGATGGCCCAGTAGTTGAGGGAGAAGGCGCGGATACGATCCTCGGGCCGCACGATGTCCGCCATCATCGCCTGCACGGCGGGCCGGGACGCGTTGCTGGCCATGCCGACGAGGAACGCGACGCCGGCGATCGCGACCGGGTGGTGCACGAACCCGAGGAGCGCCACGGACACGGCGGTCGAGACCTGCGCGATCAGCAGCGTCGGCCGCCGCCCCAGCCGGTCGGTCATCACGCCACCGCCCAGCGAGGAGATCACCCCGCCGAGCCCGTGCAGGGCGGCGACCAGGCCGGCGTACGTGGCGGAGTAGCCGCGGTCGAGCGTCAGGTACAGCGCCATGAAGGTGGCGACGAAGGCGCCGAGCCGGTTGACGAGGGTGCTGGTCCACAGCCACCAGAACTCGCGGGGCAGTCCGGAGACGGTCTCCCGGACGGCGCGTCTGGCACGCAGGGCGTACGGCATGGACGACATGGGCTCTTCCCCCGGGCGCAAGCGTGTAAGGGTGTGAGGACGACGCGGCGGTGTAAGCGGCACGGCCAGCAGGCACAAATTACAAAGCCGCGGTTGACAGAGGCCACTCAATTAACAGAACCCGTCAAACGTCCGCCTGCCGGGCAGCCACGCGAACGGGCGAATGCGTGGATTACGCTCTGGGGCATGGCCGACGCACCGTACAAGCTGATCCTCCTCCGCCACGGCGAGAGCGAGTGGAACGAGAAGAACCTGTTCACCGGCTGGGTGGACGTCAACCTCACCGCGAAGGGCGAGAAGGAGGCGACGCGCGGCGGCGAGCTGCTGAAGGACGCCGGCCTGCTCCCCGACGTCGTGCACACGTCCCTCCAGAAGCGCGCCATCCGCACCGCGCAGCTCGCCCTGGAGTCCGCCGACCGCCTCTGGATCCCGGTCCACCGCAGCTGGCGTCTGAACGAGCGCCACTACGGCGCCCTCCAGGGCAAGGACAAGGCCCAGACGCTCGCCGAGTTCGGCGAGGAGCAGTTCATGCTGTGGCGCCGCTCCTACGACACCCCGCCGCCGGCGCTGGACCGTGACGCCGAGTACTCCCAGTTCTCCGACCCGCGCTACGCGACCCTCCCGCCGGAGCTGCGCCCGCAGACGGAGTGCCTCAAGGACGTCGTCGTCCGCATGCTCCCGTACTGGTTCGACGCGATCGTCCCCGACCTGCTCACCGGCCGCACGGTCCTGGTCGCCGCCCACGGCAACAGCCTGCGCGCCCTGGTCAAGCACCTGGACGGCATCTCCGACGCGGACATCGCGGGCCTCAACATCCCGACGGGCATTCCGCTGTCCTACGAACTCGACGCCGACTTCAAGCCGGTGAACCCGGGCGGGACGTACCTGGACCCCGATGCGGCTGCGGCGGCTATCGAGGCGGTCAAGAACCAGGGGAAGAAGAAGTAAGCCGAGCTGATCAAGGCCCCTGCCTGCGATTTCTCCGCTGGCAGGGGCCTTGTTGTTGTGATGGGGCCGTCTCCGGGCCGTCAACTCTGGTACGGAGTCCGGATGCGCGACCAGCCGCCGGAGGGGTCACCTGCCACGGCCAGTCCGGGCCGTTCGGGGGCGATGGCACAGGCTGCCATGACCGCTTCGGGCGCGATGTGCCGAGCGCCATCTTCGCGGAGGCTTCGTCGTTCACCCCGTGGCAGACGCGGCCGGTCAACTGGGCCCGCAGCATGGTCGCACCCTTGCCCAGCTCAGCGCCGAAACGCTGCCCGCAGACCTCCAGGTAGATGCCGGCCGCACGGCCGAGCTGGGCGAGCCGGATGAGCTGGGTGACCATCTGGTCGCGCCGTTCCTCGTCCTTCCTGGTGGCGACGAGGGACAGTTCGGCCACCTCGTCCACGAACAGCACGAGGGGAACGGGACGTTCGGACTCGGGCAGTCCCCAGATGACGTCAGGAATGGCGTGCGTCTCAGACGAGGTGAACGCGCTCAGCATGTAGAGAGTGTGCGCCACTCGGTAACTTTCGTCCCGTAGCGGTTCAAGCACTGCAGGCGCTGACCGAGCTCTCTGGGCTCTCGAAGTGCGATGTGATCAACTGACCTGTGCAGGTTTGCGCTCTTCTGGCGCAAGAGATGGCCAACGGACGCCAGCTCATGCATCGGAACGAGGACGGCTCCCTACGGTCAGAGCGTGAACACGGACTCGGCCGCCTCCCAGCGTCTGGCCAGACTCACGCACTACGCTCCCGCTGCTTGGCGGGACGCCGAGGTAGCCAGCGGACCACCGCTTGCCCGACCAAGAAGACGAAGACCACCGCCGCCACAACTCGGACAGTACTCCAGGTAGCGCTAACTACCCCCCCTTGCAGCGAAGCTTCCAAACGAAGCCGCTCCGACATTTCGACAAATGCAGTCACTGGGATCAGCAGTCGAAAAGCAAGGCCGCGAATTCCATGGTTGCGCGCGAGATTTCCTGCCACGCCCAAAATAAGACCTAGAACGCAAGCGGCCCCACCCCAGAATACTGTCTTCGACAAGATCCCGTCCCAGTCAGCCGACACTCCTCGGGCAGAGTCGTTCAGGTTCGCCGCCTGCCTCAGCTTTGTCGCATAGTAGGCGATCACACCTACGACGAGGGACGCAGGCGCCAGCACGGCGGACACAATTCTGGATTCGCACGCGAGGCCGACAAAGAAGGCCAAAGCCGCCCAGGACCATCCAGCGGACAAGAGAAGGTGCGCAACATGGCCTGCTGCGGCGTCGGTCATCCCAAGAAGGGGAGCGAGGACTCCGAGTGTGGCACCCGATGCCAGTGCAAGCACAGGCGTCAAGATGAAGAAGCGTGACGAAAACACAGCGTTCCAAGAGTCCTTTCGGTGGCCAGGCGCCTGAGGTGCCGCCTCCACGCGATTCTACGGGGCTGTCATCCTGGATGTACGGCCACTACTAGCGATAATGACCGAGAATCGCTGAGCATCAGAGCTGCGCCGAGTGGCTTATTGTTCGTCTAATTCAACTGCCACAGCAGCGAAGGGCTCACCGTGATACTCGCTGACCAGGCACTGTGCGAGCAACGCGATTTCGGGCCAATGCCCGAGTTCAGTTGGCCGGACCGCTCTCTAATGCCGGCCTCGGATGTCATGGACCAGAGCTGGCCAGCAGCAGTCTCCGAACTGCCGCTTGGATCTCACGTCAGCGGACGGGTCGTCGGCCGGCAGCCGTTCGGCGTCTTCCTCCTCCTCGATGGCGTGCCGAACGCAGTCGGCCTTGCCGAGATCACCACCATGCCTCACGGCGTGGAGTTGCCCGTCTTGTGAGCCACTGTCGCCGGTGAAGTGATCTGGCACGCGGAACACAACCGTCAGGTGAAGATCCGCCTCGATGAATGGCACGTGTCCGCCTGATCACCTACTGGTCGCCGCAGCTCTGCACCACTAGAAGTCACCTCATTTGGTCAGCCAACGGAAGCACACGCAGGCGGCTGCATCCGGCCGGCCAGGGAGGCGGTGCTTCCGATCGTCCAGCGGTGGCGGCCCAGGCGGCTCGAGGACTCCATGCCCTTGTGGGCGACGCCGCGCTTGTGGAGCCAACGACGCGGGTGGTCGTAGTCGTCGTACCCGTTGGCGGTTGGAGCTTGGTCGGCTGGCGTCGGCGCGGACCTCGGCAGGAGTGGATCGGCTGGGATTCCGCAGGCGTTTCAGGGCCTGGCTGTCGTGCGGGTTCGAGCCGGACCAGGCATGCGGTCCGCGCGT
>NZ_DF968303.1:0-9159 GCF_001270025.1 Streptomyces azureus
CGCAGCCCACCGACCCCCCGATTACCCTGCGAGTCATGACACCAGCCGCCCCCACCCCCGCCTACCGGCGACTCAGCGTCGAGGAACGCCGCAGTCAGCTCCTCACCTCCGCGCTGAACCTCTTCGCGCACCGCGCCCCGGAGGACGTCTCCCTGGACGACGTGGCGGAGGCAGCCGGGGTCTCGCGGCCACTGGTCTACCGGTACTTCCCGGGCGGGAAGCAGCAGCTCTACGAGGCCGCCCTCCGCTCCGCCGCCGACGAGCTCCAGCACTGCTTCGACGAGCCCCGCGAGGGCCCCCTGCTCCCCCGCCTGTCCCGCGCTCTCGACCGCTACCTCGCCTTCGTCGACGAGCACGACGCCGGCTTCAGCGCCCTCCTCCAGGGCGGCAGCGTCGTCGAGACCTCGCGTACGACCGCCATCGTCGACGGCGTACGCCGCGCCGCCGCCGAGCACATCTTCCGGCACCTGGAGGTCACCGGACCCGGCCCGCGACTGCGGATGACCGTCCGGATGTGGATCACCGCCGTCGAGGCGTCGTCGCTGATCTGGCTCGACGAGGAGAAACAACCCCCCGCCGAGGAACTGCGCGACTGGCTCGTCGAGCAGTTCGTGGCCATGCTCTCGGTGACCGCCCGCCGCGACCCGCTGGCCGACTCCCTGGTCCAGGCCCTCGCCGAGGATGTCTGACACTGGTCCCGTGAAGAGCGAAGACACCCCCTTCGAGGGCGGCCCCATGGACGGCAGGGTCCTGCCCGTCCTGCTCGGCATCACCGGCCACCCGCCCAAGACGTATCGCATCCCCGTCCCGGACCCCGCCGGCGGCCCGCCCACCGTCCTGGTCTACCGCCGAGTGCCCCGGGCAGAGGGCAGGATCGGACTGACCCACCGCTGGAAGTACGAGTACGCCCCCGAGGGCGCACCGACCCGCCGGCTCAACTGGCCCTGGTCGAAGCCAGACGCCACGCCGCCCGGCAAGCGGGACGACGCCGACGGGTGACCCCGTTGCGCCGAACCGCGCACACCCACCGCGCGCACCTCGCGCATACGCCTGATCCTCACGAGTGTCCGGTGGCCAAAGGGCCGCCCTCCCATCGGAGGTGATGGCATGTCAGGAAGACTCGTGCGGCTGGTCTGCATCGCGGCGACGGCGGCAACCACCGTCCTCGCCCCCGCCCCCGCCACGGCGGCCCCGGAGCCCGGCCCCGCCCAGGACCCCGCCTCCGCTCAGGACGCCGTTTCCGTCGCCGGTCTCCTGACGGACCTTCAGCAGCTGTACCGGAAAGCCGAAGAGGCCACCGAGGCCTACAACGCCACCGAGGAGAAGCTGAAGAAGCAGCGCGCCGAGACCGACCGCCTCGACCGCGCCCTCGCCCGCACCCGGCTCTCCCTGCACGACAGCCGGGGCGCGGCGGGCCGCCTGGCCCGGCAGCAGTACCAGAGCAGCACCGACATCTCCCCGTACGTACGCCTGCTCCTGGCCCGCGACCCGCAGCACGCGATCGACCAGGGCCATGTGATCCGCCGGCTGGCGCGGGAGCGGGCCGAGACGGTCGGCCGGCTGACCGGCAGCGAGCGGAAGGCCCGCGAACTGGCCCGCAAGGCCCGCAAGGCCCTCGACCAGCAGCTCGCCCTCACCGAGCGGCGGAAGAAGGAACAGGACGAGGTCCGTGAGCGGCTCCACGACGTCGAGGAACTGCTCGCCTCCCTCAGCCGCGACCAGCTCACCGCCCTGGCCGCGTTCGAGAAGAACGGGATCGAGAAGGCGCAGAAGAAGTACATGGCGTCCGGCGCGCTCAGCAGCGGCGGCGGCAGCGGCAGCGGCAGCGGCAGCGGCAGCAGCAGACCGTCGGCCGAGGGCGGCCGGGCCGTGCGCTACGCCGTGCGGCAGCTCGGCAAGCCGTACGAGTGGGGCGCGGAGGGCCCGACATCGTACGACTGCTCGGGCCTGACCTCGCAGGCCTGGGCTCAGGCCGGGACGCCCATCCCGCGTACCAGCCAGGAGCAGTGGAAGCGGCTGAAGCGGGTCCCGCTCACCGAGCTGCGGCCGGGGGACCTGGTCGTGTACTTCCCGGAGGCCACGCACGTGGCGCTGTACCTCGGCGACGGCATGGTCGTACAGGCGCCCCGGCCGGGCGCGAAGGTGAAGGTGTCGCCGATCGCGGCCAACCCGGTCCTGGGCGCCGTACGCCCGGACCCGGACGGGAAGCCCCTGCGGCGGTACGAGCCACCGGAGCTCCCCGAGGGGGCCACGGACGGGTCGGACGAGGGATACGACGGATACGCGGACTACGCGGCGCCCGCGCCGGACACCTCGACCAGGTAGGCCTGCGTCTTCTCCGGGTCGTAGAAGAAGTTCTCGAAGTCGGCCGGGTCGTTGAAGCCGTTGGCGAAGCGGTCGGCGACCGGCTGGAGCTCACCGGCGGCGCCGATCAGGTTCAGGATGTGCTCCGGCGGCGGCGCGAGCATCGTGTTGGTCCACTTGGTGACGTGCTGCGCGGTGGCCCAGTAGCGGTCGAAGGTGGCCCGCATCCACTCCTCGTCGAACGGCCTGTCGCCGCGCTCGACGATCGAGGAGAGGTAGGCGGCCGCGCACTTCGACGCGGAGTTGGAGCCCTGGCCGGTGATCGGGTCGTTCGCCACGACGACGTCCGCCACACCCAGCACGAGGCCGCCGCCGGGGAGGCGGCCGACGGGGTTGCGGACGGTGGGGGCGTAGCGGCCGGCCAGCGTGCCGCCCGCGTCGGTCAGTTCGACCTTGGTGGCCCGCGCGTACTCCCAGGGGACGTACCGCTCCATGAGTTCCAGGGTCAGGGAGAGGTGCTCCGCCGGGTCCTTGACGCCGTTGAAGACGTCGAGCGGGCCGCCGGGTATGCCCTCCCAGAACAGGATGTCGGCACGGCCGGAGGTGGTCAGGCACGGCATGACGAACAGTTCGCCGACGCCCGGCACCAGGTTGCAGCGGACCCCTTCGGTGTCGGGGTGCTCGGGGCGCGGGCCCAGGCCGTGGACGTACGAGACGGCCAGCGCGCGCTGCGGCTCGCTGTAGGGGGACCGCTCCGGGTCCCGGGCGAACATCTGGACCAGCTCGCCCTTGCCCGCCGCGACCAGCACCAGGTCGTACGTGCGGGAGAAGTAGTCGAGGTCGCCGACGGCCGCGCCGTGGATGACGAGCTGACCGCCGCGCTGGGCGAACGTCTCCATCCAGCCGGCCATCTTCACGCGCTGGTCGATCGACTGGGCGTATCCGTCGAGGCTGCCCAGCCAGTCGATCGCACGTGCCGCGGGGCCCTCGGCCCAGGAGCCGGGGGCGGCGACGGAGACGCCGAGTCCTTCGATCTTCGGGGCCTGGGACTCCCAGAAGTTCAGTTTGAGATCGCGCTCGTGCTGCAGTGCCGTGTGGAACATGCACTGCGTCGACATGACCCGGCCGGTGCGGATCTCGTCCGCCGTCCGGTTGGACATCAGGGTGACCTCGTACCCCTGCGACTGGAGGCCGAGAGCGATCTGGAGACCGGACTGACCGGCTCCGACGACGAGTATCTTCCGCATGCGGGGGCTGTCCTCTACTCGGGGGTTTCGTCGAGCGCGTGGCCCACGAGGGCCAGGAGGGTCTCGATCACGGAGATCCGGCGACGCGCGTCCATGATCATGACAGGTATGTGTTTCGGGATGGTCAAGGCCTCCCGCACGTCCTCCGGCTCGAACAGCTCGCTGCCGTCGAAGTGGTTGACCGCGACCACGTACGGCAGTCCGGAGCTCTCGAAGTAGTCCAGTACCGGGAAGCAGTCCTTCAGCCGGCGCGTGTCGGCCATGACGACGGCACCGATCGCGCCGCGCACGATGTCGTCCCACATGAACCAGAACCGCTGCTGGCCCGGCGTGCCGAACAAGTAGAGCACCAGGTCGTCGTCGAGCGTGATGCGCCCGAAGTCCATGGCCACGGTCGTGGTGGTCTTGCCCGGCGTGGCGGTGAGATCGTCGGTCGCCACGCTCGCCTCGGTCATCAGTGCCTCGGTCTGCAGGGGCGTGATCTCCGAGACGGCGGTGACCAGCGTGGTCTTGCCCACGCCGAAGCCGCCCGCCACCACGATCTTCGTGGCGATGGGGGCACGGGTGCGGTCCGTCTCCCAGGCGTGCATGCTCTCGCCGGGCTGGACGAACGGGGATGAACCAGCGACGCCGTGAGCGGCGTCAGAGACGACGGAGTCCACTCAGCACCCTTTCCAGCAGAGCTCGGTCCGGGCGGCCCGTGCCATGGCCGGTGCCCGTTCCGTACACACGGATCTTTCCCTGGTCCGCGAGGTCGCTGAGGAGCACGCGGACCACGCCGAGCGGCATCTTCAGCAGCGCGGCGATCTCGGCCACCGTACGCATCCGGCGGCACAGTTCGACGATGGCCCGCAGCTCCGGCATCACGCGGGTGGACAGGGAGCCGTTCGTCAGTTCCCTGCGCTCCTCCGGGGCGTCCAGCGCGGCCGTGCTCGCCACGAACGTCTCCACCAGGAGCACGTGGCCGAAGCGGGTACGGCCGCCGGTGAGCGAGTAGGGGCGGACCCGGGCGGGTTTGCGGTCACCGCCGCGGACCGGGAGGTGCTGCTTCGGCGTACTGCTCATCGGGTACTCCCCGTGGTCTGGGAATCCTCCAGGGATTTTCGGAGCTCGCTGCGGAGTTCGGGCGTCAGGACGTGGCCGGCCCGGCCCACGAACAGAGCCATGTGGTACGCCACCACGCTCATGTCGCAGTCCGCTGAGCCGTGGACGCCGAGCAGCGAGCCGTCGCTGATGGACATCACGAACAGGCTGCCTTCGTCCATCGCGACCATCGTGTGCCGGACCCCGCCGAAGTCCATCAGTTTGGCGGCGCCGACGGTGAGGCTGCCGATACCGGAGACGATGGTGGCCAGGTCGGCGGCGGAGCCGCGCGGACCCGTCCGCTGGGCCCCGCCGACGTGAAGCGCCTCTCGGGCCTGCTGGTTGCGGTGGTCGTCGGAGGACAGCAGGAGCAGTCCGTCGGACGAGACGACCGCGACCGAGAGGATGCCGGGTACCTCCTCGACGAGGTTGGTCAGCAGCCAGTGCAGATTGCGGGCCTCACTGCTCAGTCCGATCAGTCCGAAGGTACTGGGAGCGGTCAACTGCTTGCCTCCTCGACTGTGCCCCCCGTGGCTTCTTCGGATTCAGCTGGTCCTGATGTGCCGGTGTCCGGCCGCTTGTGCGAGGCCGTCTTCTCGGCGATTTCCGCCTCCACCTCGCGGTAGCCGGCCTGGGCGCCCTGGCGGAAGCCGCCGAGGCGGCGGCGGAGGGCTTCGGCGTCCACGGAGCCGCTGCGCTGGCGCGGGGCGGTGGTCGGAGCGGTGATCTTGGGCGTGCGCTTGGGGAGGCCCTTGTCGGTGACGCGGTCCTCTTCGTCGTCAGGGGCGCGTTCGTGTACCGCCTCGGCTTCTCCCCCACCCGCATCCCCCGTGCGGGTTTCGACGTCGGGTGCCGGTGGCCCCTGTGGGGCGGATTCGCCGTCGGCGGCCGCGGGCGCGGGCTCCGCCGGGGCCGGCTCGTCCTGCGGTATCGGGGCCAGCAGCTCCATCGTGGTCTCGGCAGGGGTTTCCGCCGGTGCCGTTCCCTGCGCCGCGGGTGCGGCCGGCTCCGCCGCTTCCGCCGGTTCCGGACACCCCGCGGCCTCCGTGTGCTCCGCGACCTCCTCGCGCCGCACCGCCTTCTCCGCCAGCGCCACCAGCGGGTCCCCGTTGCCGGTGCGGCCGTGCAGGACGTTGGAGTTGGCCTCGGCGTCGGCACCGGGGAAGGCGACGGTGTGGGTGGTGCCGGAGAGAGGACCGGAGGCCGGGACGGCCGCGGCCGGGGCCGCCGCCAGCAGAGTGCGGGGCAGGACGACGACCGCCGCGACACCGCCCTGCTTCTGCTCGCGCAACTGCACGCGCACACCGTGCCGGTGGGCGAGACGGGCCACCACGTACAGGCCGAGGCCGAGACCGTCCTCGCCTTCCTGGTCGTACGGCGCCTCCGGGTCGAAGTCGGCGAGGCGGGAGTTCAGACGCTCCAGCCGGTCCTCGGTCATGCCGATGCCCTCATCCTGGACCGAGAGCATGACCTCGCCGTTCTCCAGCAGCCAGCCGGAGATCTCGACGGGCAGGTCGGGCGGCGAGAACGAGGTGGCGTTCTCCAGGAGTTCGGCCAGCAGGTGGGACAGGTCGTCCGCGGCGAACCCCGCCATGTGCGCGTGCGGCGGCAGCGCGGCGATCCGCACCCGCTCGTACCGCTCGATCTCGCTCACCGCGGCGCGTACGACGTCCACGAGCGGCACGGGCCCGGCGGTGTGCTGCACGTGCTCGGTTCCGGCGAGGACGAGGAGGTTCTCGCTGTGCCGGCGCATGACCGTGGCGAAGTGGTCGAGCTTGAACAGCGTGGCGAGGCGGTCCGGGTCCTGCTCGCGCTCCTCCAGGTTCTCGATGACGGCCAGTTGCCGCTCGACCAGCCCGAGGGTGCGCAGCGCGAGGTTGACGAACGTGCCGCCGATGGCCGTGCGCAGCCGCTCCAGCTGGGCGGCGGACTCGGCGAGTTCGCCGCGCAGTTCCTCGCGCGCGTCGGCCATCTTCTGGCGCTGGCCGACGAGGTGCTTGCGGTCGGACTCCAGCGTGGTGATCCGCTCGGTGAGCGTGACGGCGTGCGCGTGCAGGGCGTTGACGGAGCGGACGACCTGGGCGAACTCGTCGTTGCGGCCGGTGAACCTGACGGGTTCCTCGGCCGTCGGAACCTCCGCCTCGGCCAGGCGCTTGGAGCCCAGGCGCAGGACCGCGAGGGGGCGCGTGAGGCTGCGGGCCATGCCCGTGGCGACGCCGACGGCGAGCAGCATCAGGGCGCCGAGGACGGCGATGCGGATCTCCAGCGCGGTGACGTCGTCGTCGCGCAGCGCCTCCAGGTCCTTGGTGCGGCGGTCGTAGAGGGCGGACTCCACGCCGCGCATCAGGTCGACGCGGGCGGACAGGGCCGCGTCCAGCTTCCTGGTGTTGGTGGAGAGTTCGTTGCTGGAGAGGGCCGGCTGGTCGGTGAGCGTGGCGAGGTACTTCTCGGCGGAGTTGACCTCGGTGCCGGTGACCGTGTTGTCGAAGGAGGTACGGGCCGGCTTGGGCGCGGTGTCGCGGAAGTCGGCCAGGGCCGCGTCGGAGCGCACCCGGGCCTGCTGGGCGGCGGCGCTCAGGGCGGCGCGCTGCCGGGTGTCGGCGTCCGAGGAGGTCTCGGTCGGCAGGCCGGTGACCGGGTCGATGACCGTCTCGGTGCCGCGCGGCACGCTGAGGGCGGCCAGCAGCAGCCCCCGGGCCGCCGCGGCCTGCTGGACGGCGGAGTCCAGCTCGGCCAGGGCCTGGCCGCCGGAGCCCGCGCGGGGCGGCGTCTGCTGCGCCAGCTCCTCGGCGAGCCGGTGGAGTTCGGTGATGGCGGCGGAGTACGCCTGGTGCGCTTCGAGAGCGCCGCTCTTGCCGGTGAGCGCCGCCCGGCGCACGGCCGCGATCTCGTCGAGGTCGGAGCGGAGCGAGGCGGGCGTGTCGGTGTCGGCCCGCAGCTCCTCGACCTGCCGGTCCACCCGGGCGCTGCGCTGCTCGGAGGGCGCCTTGGACTTGGGGCGGCCGGCCGCGATGTAGGAGGTGACGTCGTCACGCTCGTCGGCGAGGGAGTGCGCGAGGACGAGGGCGTCCTGCGTCTGCTCGGCGAGCGTCACCAGCTCCTGCGAGTCGTGGAGTTGCCCGGAGGCGGCGAGGACGGACGGGGTGCCCGCACCGGCGATGGCCGCGGCGACCACGGCCACGGCCACGATGAGCCGGTTGCGTACATGGGTGGGGCGGCCCTTGCCGGTGGGGGGCGTCGACTCAGCGCCCTGAACGGGGGCCGTCTGCTTGCCTGTGCGACGAGGCCGCGACATCTGCACCGGTGCTCGCATTCCTGACTCGTGAACTCATGGGTCCGGATGACGCTCCGTCAACTGGCGCGTACTCCAGGTACACTTCCCGACCCTCCCAGCGCCGGTGGGCAGCGCACGCGCATCACCTGACCCGCCACCCGAAGGAGTGAACCCCGGCGGGGAGTTGAGGGGCAAGTTCCGCCGGCCCTCGCAGCGGCCTTGTGCGGCAGGCCGGTTGGACGCCACGGGCGGGCGGTGGCAATATTCGCCACCACGTCTTCCCGGAACAAAGCATTCCATCCCAAACGGGGCGCCTGACCTGCAAGGCCGCACCGGGTCCGGCAGCCATTGCCGACCTTTTGCGGACCTTGTGAAGGGCTCGTGCAGACTGGCTGGATGCGTACTGAACTCGCCTCGGAACCGGGAGACGCGGACCGCCCCAACGAGGACTTCGCCAGTGTCGGACTACCGGCCTCCGGACAGGGTGGTTCGGTCGTCGTCCTGGACGGTGTCACACCGCCGAAGGCCGGGACGGGGTGTCTGCATTCCGTCCCCTGGTTCACCGCGCGCCTCGGTGGAGCGCTGACCGAACTGACCGTTTCACTCCCGGATGTCCCTCTGATGGACGCCCTGACCCGTGCCATCGCGCGTACCGCCGAGGCGCATGCCTCAACCTGTGACCTTTCTCACCCCCGCACTCCTCAGGCCACGGTGGTCGCGGCCCGCTGGAATCCGGACGCGGTGGAGTACCTGGTCCTGTCGGACTCGGCTCTCCTCGTGGAGTCCCCGGACGGCGTGGTGACGCCCCTCCTCGACGACCGTCTGGCTCTTCTCCCCCGCTCCGCCCTGACCACGGACGCGCTGGTGGACTCCACGCTCCGCAACAAGGAGGGCGGCTTCTTCACGGCGGCCGCCGACCCCTCGGTGGCGCGGCGAGCGGTGACCGGAACCCTTCCCCGCCGAGACGTACGCGCCCTGGCCGCCCTGACGGACGGGGCGACCCGCTGGGTGGAGCGGTTCGAGGAGGGCGACTGGACGGACTGCTTCCACCTCATGCGCAAGGAGGGACCACAGGCGTTGGTGGACCGCGTGCGGACATTGGAGCGAGCGGATTCGGCCAGATCTTTCCCAGGCCGGGGCAAGTCGCACGACGACGCGACGGTCGTGTACGTCGAGTTCTAGACGCAACGCCGTTCAGTTAGGGCGGGGCTGGGGGTGTCAAGGGCCGCTCGTGAGCATGGCGATGCTGAT
>NZ_DF968304.1:0-81183 GCF_001270025.1 Streptomyces azureus
CGAACGGCGCGAGGTGCTCCGAGGCGCCGCGCGAGTCCGGCGGCGTCGTGTCGCCCCGGTACTTGCCCGTCAGCACCCCGCGCCCCAGCGGCGAGGAGGGCAGCAGCCCGATGCCCAGGTCCAGCGCGGCCGGCAGCACCTCGCGCTCGACGCCCCGCTGGAGCAGCGAGTACTCCAGCTGCGTGGCCGCCAGCCGGGTCCGGGTGCCGGGGGCCGCCAGCTGCCAGGTCGCGGCCTTGGCCAGCTGCCAGCCGCAGAAGTTGGAGACGGCGGCGTAGCGGGCACGGCCGCTCGCGACCGCGAGGTCGAGGGCCTGGAGGGTCTCCTCCAGCGGCGTGTCCGGGTCGAAGGCGTGCACGTGCCACAGGTCGACGTAGTCGGTGCCGAGCCGGGAGAGGGAGGCGTCCAGCGCGGAGAGCAGATGGCCGCGGGAGGTGTCGAAGCGGCGGTCGGGGTCCGGCACGCTGCCGGCCTTGGTCGAGATGACGAGGTCCCGGCGGGCCACCAGGCCGTCCATGAGCCTGCCGAGCAGGTACTCGGCCTCCCCGTCGCCGTACACGTCCGCGGTGTCGACGAGGGTCCCGCCCGCTTCCCAGAACGTCTTCATCAGGTCCGCGGCGTCGTGCTCGTCGGTGTCCCGTCCCCAGGTCAGGGTGCCGAGCCCGATCCGGGACACACGCAGGCCGGTGCGGCCGAGATGCCTCTGCTCCATGAACGCCGAGATTACTGGCCAGAACCTTCCGAGTGGGGGGCTGTGGACGGCCGATTTCCGGGGGCCGGCCGAGAGTTGCCCGGCACGACCGCCCACGTCTAGGCCCCCACCGAGCCGCGCGCTAAGGTCTCCGCAGGCGCACGTTACTGATCGGTAAGGGGATTCGGCATGCAGCTCGGTATCAACCTCGGCTACTGGGGTGCCGGAATGGACGCGGACAATCTGGCCGTCGCCCAGGAGGCCGACCGGCTCGGATACGCCGTCTGCTGGGCCGCCGAGGCCTACGGCTCCGACGCCGCCACCGTGCTGACCTGGGTCGCCGCCCAGACCGAACGCATCGACGTCGGCTCCGCCATCTTCCAGATCCCGGCCCGCCAGCCCGCGATGACCGCCATGACGGCCGCCACCCTCGACTCCCTCTCCGGCGGCCGCTTCCGCCTCGGCCTCGGCGTCTCCGGCCCGCAGGTCTCCGAAGGCTGGTACGGCGTCAAGTTCGACAAGCCTCTGGCACGCACGCGTGAGTACGTCGAGATCGTCCGCAAGGCCATGACGCGCGAGCGCCTGTCCTACGAGGGGCAGCACTGGACGCTGCCCCTGCCCGGCGGCCCGGGCAAGCCCATCAAGCTGACCGTGCACCCGCAGCGCGAGCACATTCCGCTGTACATCGCCGCGATCGGCCCGAAGAACCTGGAGCAGACCGGCGAGATCGCCGACGGGGCGCTCCTCATCTTCCCTTCGGCGGACCACCTCGAAGAGACCACGATCAAGCACCTCCGCGCCGGGCGCGAGAAGGCCGGCAAGACGCTCGACGGGTTCGACGTCTGCCCGACCGTCCCGCTCGCCGTCGGTGACGACAAGGACGTCGCCGTGCTCGCCGACACCTTCCGCCCCTACACCGCGCTGTACGTCGGCGGCATGGGCAGCCCCAAGCAGAACTTCTACAACCAGCTCGCCCAGCGCATGGGCTACGAGAAGGAGGCCGCCGAGATCCAGGGCAAGTACCTGTCCGGCGACAAGCAGGGCGCCGCGGCCGCCGTACCGCACGAGCTGATCGACAAGACCACGCTGCTCGGTTCCGTCGACCGGATCGCGGACCGGATGAAGGCCTACGCGGAGGCCGGCGTCACCACCCTGAGCCTCGCCCCGGCGGGCTTCACGCTCGACGAGCGGCTCGCGTCCCTCCGCGCCGGCACGGAGGCCCTGGAGCGCGCCGGGCTCGCGTGACCCGGCGGAGCCCGGCGGAGTTGCCTGCGGCCGTGGTGGGGGCTCGGGGGTCTTCCCCGCCACGGCCGTCACGCGGAACAACGTCGTGCGCCCCCCGGCGGTTACGCCGGGATCTCCCTCGCTCCGGGGGCACGACCGTCCGCAGTGATGCCGGTCTTCCGTGTCCTCCATTCGGCGGACTTGTCCGACGTACCTGTTGCACCACCTGCCGCCCCGCACTTGACTCGTTCTCGGCTTAACCCTGCGGAGTCACGCAGCACGTGCACGAGCGCGGGAGAGGTGCTCACCATGCTTTCGGCCAAGAGTGTGTTCCAGGAGATCCTCGCCAACGACGAGTCCTTCGCCTTGTTCTGCTCCATCGCCGCGAGCGGTGAGTCCCAGGGCGGCTGGGAGAACGGCCGTATCGCCGCGCTCGTTCCCGACAGCGAGCGGGAAATCGCCCCCAAGATCACCCGGCACGGCGCCGACGAGGACAAGCACGGCCGGATCTTCAACGCCCTGATGAAGAAGCGCGGCCTCGACCCCGTCCCGGTCCCGCCGGAGACCGACTACACCATGCTCCTGGAGAAGAACGGCATCGGCCTCGCGCACGAGCGGCTGGGGCGCGACGAGCGGCTCACGGTCCAGGACATCGTCACGTACCTCTCGCACAGCAGGGTCACCGAACAGCGCGCCTCCGAGCAGATGGAACTCCTCCGCAAGCACTTCGCCGACGACCCCGGCATCGGCCGCGCGGTCAGGCAGATCTCCAACGACGAGGACAACCACCTCGCCTACTGCCACGAGGAACTGCTGCGCTTCGCCCACGCGGGCCACGGCCGGGCCATCCAGCGGACCCTGCGCGCGTGCGCGCTCGCCGAGATCCGGATCTACCGGGACGTCAGCCTCGCGGTCATGGCGCACATGGGCCGCATCCTCGGCTGGTCCAGGGTCAAGTCAGCGGTGCTCGCGGCGGGCATCCACGCGCTGTACGCGTACGAACGGCTGGGCGGCTGGCGCCGGATGGTGTCGTTGAAGATGCCCGAGCGCCGCGACGCCCTCGGCGGACCCGCGTCCGCGGCACCCGAGTTCGCCTGAGAGGCCCGGTCTACAACCAGCCCCGGCGCTTGAACAGCCGGAACACCAGCACCTCGAGAACGGCCATCACCGCGATCAGCGCCGGATAGGACCACTCCCAGCGCAGTTCGGGCATGTGCTCGAAGTTCATGCCGTAGATCCCCGCGACCATCGTGGGGATCGCGGCCATGGCCGCCCACGCGGAGATCTTCCGCATGTCGTCGTTCTGCCGGACGCTCATCTGCGCCAGATGCGCGGAGAGGATGTCCGACACCAGCCGGTCCAGGTTCTCCACGGACTCGTTCACGCGCGTGAGGTGGTCGCTCACGTCCCGGAAGAACGGCCGCGCCCGGTCGTCCACGAACGGCACCGCCACGCCGGACGGCGCCGTACCCGCCAGCCGGCTCATCGGCAGGGCCAGCGGCCCGGTCGCCCGGCGGAACTCCAGGACCTGCCGTTTGAAGTTGTAGATCCGGGACGCGGTGTGCCGCGAGCCCGCGTCGTCCGGTGAGAAGACCTCCGCCTCCAGCCCCTCCAGGTCGGCCTGCAACTCGGTCGCGACGTCCAGGTAGTGATCGACGGCGGCGTCGGTGACCGCGTAGAGCACGGAGGTGGGGCCGTTGCCCAGCAGGTCCGGCTCGTGCTCCAGACGGTGCCGTACGGCCTTGAGCGGGCCGCCCTCGCCGTGCCGGACGGTCACGACGAACGAGTCGCCCAGGAAGATCATGATCTCGCCGGCCGAGACGGTGTCGCTCTGCGGCTCGTACGTCACCGGCTTGAGCACCACGAAGAGCGAGTCGTCGTACACCTCCAGCTTGGGCCGCTGGTGGGCCTTGAGGGCGTCCTCCACGGCCAGTGGATGCAGCCCGAACTCCTGGGCCACACGGTCGAATTCGCGCTCCGTCGGCTCGTGCAGCCCGATCCACACGAAACCGCCCGCCGCGCGGGCCTCACCCAGGGCGTCGGAGAAGTCCTCCGGTCCTTCCGACCGGTGTCCGTCGCGGTAGATGGCACAGTCGACGATCACGAAGAGACTCTCCCGTCACTCGAAGGACACCGTACGCGCGCGTGCGCCTACGCTGGACCGCATGCCCACGTTGATCCTGGTCCGGCACGGACGTTCCACCGCCAACACCGAGGGACTGCTCGCCGGCTGGACGCCCGGTGTCGCCCTCGACGAACGCGGCGCGGCGCAGGCCGCCGCGCTGCCCGGGCGGCTCGCCGAGCTGCCCCTCGCCGAGATCGTCACCAGCCCGCTCCAGCGCTGCCAGGAGACGATCCGGCCCCTTCTCCAGGCCCGGCCGGAACTCACCCCGCACACCGACGAGCGCATCGGCGAGTGCCACTACGGCGACTGGTCGGGGCGCAAGCTCGACGAGCTCAAGGACCAGCCCCTGATGGAGGTCGTGCAGGCGCACCCCTCCGCGGCGGCGTTCCCCGGCGGAGAGTCCATGCGGGCCATGCAGACCCGTGCCGCCGAGGCCGTACGCGAGTGGAACGCGCGCGTGGAGCGCGACCACGGCGCCGACGCCGTCTACCTCATGTGCTCGCACGGCGACATCATCAAGTCGCTCGTCGCGGACGCACTCGGACTTCATCTGGACCTCTTCCAGCGGATTTCCGTTGAACCGTGTTCCATCACCGCGATCCGCTACACACGACTGCGACCGTTTCTCGTCCGCCTCGGCGACACGGGCGACTTCACGTCCCTGGTGCCGCGCGAGGAACCGCCGGGCGAGGAGGCCCCCGTCGGGGGCGGTGCGGGCGCACCGTGATCGTCGGCCGCAGTAGGGTGAAGCGGTCGCAGCAGTGCCGTGGTCACACGGCTCCCACGATTCCAATGGAGACAGGACGTGTCCCGTCAGGTGTTCCTCTACGACCATCCGGAGCGTTTCGTGGCCGGTACGGTCGGACTGCCCGGGCGCCGTTCGTTCTTCCTCCAGGCCTCCGCAGGCTCCCGGGTGACCAGCGTGGCCCTGGAGAAGACCCAGGTCGCCGCGCTCGCCGAACGCATGGACGAACTGCTCGACGAGGTCGTACGCCGTAGCGGAGGCAGCGCCGCCGTCCCCGCCGTCGCACCGTCGGAGATCACCGACACCGCTCCGCTGGACACTCCCGTCGAGGAGGAGTTCCGGGTCGGCACCATGGCGCTCGCCTGGGACGGCGAGGAGCAGCTGATGATCGTCGAGGCGCAGGCGCTCGTAGAGCTCGACGCCGACACCGAGGAGGACCTCGCCGAGGCCGAGGAACGGCTGCTCCAGGACGAGGAGAACGGGCCCCCGATGCTGCGGGTCCGGCTCACCGGCGCGCAGGCGAGGGCCTTCGCCAAGCGCGCCCTCGACATCGTCAACGCCGGGCGGCCGCCGTGCCCGCTGTGCAGCCTCCCGCTCGACCCGGAAGGACACGTATGTCCGCGCCAGAACGGATACCGCCGCGGAGCGTGACACCTCCTCCGGACGCCGCCGAACTGCTCGCCCGGGGCGAACTCACCGTGCGCGGACGCATCCGTGAGGCGTCCAACGCGGCCCTGTACTGCACGGTGTCCCACGACGGCCGGGCCGCGGCCTGCATCTACAAGCCGGTCGCCGGGGAGAGGCCCTTGTGGGACTTCCCCGACGGGACGCTCGCCCAGCGTGAGGTGGCCGCGTACGAGGTCTCCGAGGCGACCGGCTGGGGCCTCGTGCCGCCCACCGTGCTGCGGGACGGCCCCTACGGCGAGGGCATGTGCCAGCTGTGGGTCGAGGCGGCGCCGGAGGCGGAGCTGCTCGCGCTGGTCGACGGGGAGGAACCGGAGCCGGGCTGGAAGGCGATCGGCTCCGCCGAGGTCGGCGAGGGCCGCACCGCGCTCCTCGTGCACGCGGACGACGAGCGGCTGCGGCGGCTCGCGGTGCTGGACGCCGTGGTCAACAACGCCGACCGCAAGGGCGGGCACCTGCTGCCGACCGGCGAGGGGCGGCTGTACGGGATCGACCACGGGGTCACCTTCAACGTCGAGAACAAGTTGCGGACCCTGCTGTGGGGGTGGGCGGGGGAGCCCCTCACGCGGGAGGCCGTCGACGTCCTCGAAGGCCTCAGGAAGGACCTGGCGGAGGGCGGTGCCCTCGCCGCCCGTCTCCAGCCGCTGATCACCGGCGCGGAGATCGACGCCACGCGCGCGCGTGTGGGCGCGCTGCTCGCCTCGGGGAAGCATCCGGAGCCGAGCGGGGAGTGGCCCGCGATTCCCTGGCCGCCCGTGTAGCAGCACAGCCGCCGGTTCGCCGCAAGAGCGCCTTCTCGGTCGTCCGGCCCGCTCCCATTCGTATATGGAACTCCAGTCCGGTTAGGCTCAAGGCATGCATGCCTGGCCCGCTTCCGAGGTCCCCGCCCTGCCTGGTCAGGGCCGCGACCTGAGGATCCACGACACCGCGACCGGCGGTCTGGTCACCCTCGACCCCGGTCCCGTCGCCCGTATCTACGTCTGTGGCATCACCCCGTATGACGCCACCCACATAGGACACGCGGCGACCTACAACGCGTTCGACCTTGTGCAGCGCGTGTGGCTCGACACCAAGCGGCAGGTTCACTACGTCCAGAACGTCACCGACGTCGACGACCCGCTCCTGGAGCGGGCGCAGCGCGACGGCATCGACTGGGCCGCGCTCGCCGAGCAGGAGACGGCCCTCTTCCGCGAGGACATGACGGCCCTGCGGATGCTGCCGCCGCGGCAGTACATAGGTGCCGTCGAGGCGATACCCGGGATCGTCCCGCTCGTCGAGCGGCTGCGGGACATGGGCGCGGCGTACGAACTCGAAGGCGACGTGTACTTCTCAGTCGAGTCCGACCCGCACTTCGGCAAGGTCTCCGGGCTGGACGCCGCGGCGATGCGGCTGCTGTCCGCCGAGCGCGGCGGCGACCCGGACCGGCCGGGCAAGAAGAACCCGCTCGACCCGATGCTGTGGATGGCGGCCCGGGAGGGCGAGCCCAGCTGGGACGGCGGATCGCTCGGGCGTGGACGGCCCGGCTGGCACATCGAGTGCGTGGCCATCGCCCTCGACCACCTGGGCATGGGCTTCGACATCCAGGGCGGCGGCTCCGACCTGGCCTTCCCGCACCACGAGATGGGCGCCTCGCACGCCCAGGCCCTGACCGGCGAGTTCCCCATGGCCAAGGCGTACGTGCACGCCGGCATGGTCGCCCTCGACGGCGAGAAGATGTCCAAGTCCAAGGGCAACCTGGTCTTCGTCTCCAGGCTCCGGCGCGACGGCGTCGACCCGGCCGCCATCCGGCTCGCGCTGCTCTCCCACCACTACCGCGCCGACTGGGAGTGGACCGACCAGGTCCTCCAGGACGCCGTCACACGGCTCGGCCGCTGGCGGGCCGCCGTGTCCCGGCCCGACGGACCGCCGGCGGAGGCGCTCGTTGAGGAGATCCGCGAGGCCCTCACGAACGACCTGGACGCCCCGGCCGCACTCACCGCGGTCGACCGCTGGACCGCGCAGCAGGAGCAGCACGGCGGCACGGACGAGGGCGCCCCCGGGGTGGTCTCCCGCGCGGTGGACGCGCTGCTCGGCGTCGCGCTGTAACCGACAACAGACACAGGGGGCGCCTCCCGAGCGGAGACGCCCCCTTTGGTGTGCGGGTGTTGCGGGCTGGCGCGGGCGGGCTGTGCGGGCTCGGGGCGCTGGCTGGCTGCGACGGCTTTGGGTGCCCTGCTGTCTGTTCGTCGCCGACGGGATGGGTGGCGAGGCGCTGCGAGCGGGCCCTGGCGGGCGGCGAGAGCTGCGGTTGCTCGCCGCCGCCCCGGGCCCCGCTCGCGGGCACCGGCGCGGGTGGCAAGGCGCGGCAGTGGAACCCCGGCAGGCGGTGCGGGCCGGGGTTCAGTCGCGTCTCCGGGCGGCTCGTCGCAGGCGGCATGGCGGCGAGGTGCCGCCATGTGGTCCCGGGCAGGCCGCCAGGGCTGCGGGCGCGTCCCCCGGCGCCCGCTCGCCGCCGCCCGGCGGGGGCGGCCCCGCGGCAGGCGAGGTCGCCCCTCAGTCCTCCGACGACTCCTCGTCGTCGGTGCCCGGCTTGGGCGGCTTCGGCGGGCGTGTGCGGCCGCTGGGGTTGTCCCGCAGGTACGACGTGCTGTCGCTGCCGTCCGCCGTGGCGTGGCCGCCGGAGGCGGTCGGTCCGCCGCCGTCGCGGCGGCGGAGATAGCGCTCGAACTCTCGGGCGATCGCCTCGCCCGACGCCTCCGGCAGCTCGGCGGTGTCCCGGGCCTCCTCCAGCGACTGGACGTATTCGGCGACCTCGCTGTCCTCGGCGGCCAGCTGGTCCACGCCGACCTGCCAGGCGCGCGCGTCCTCGGGCAGTTCGCCCAGCGGGATGCGCACGTCGATCAGGTCCTCCAGCCGGTTCAGCAGGGCCAGTGTGGCCTTCGGGTTCGGCGGCTGCGAGACGTAGTGCGGTACGGCTGCCCACAGGGAGACGGCCGGTACCCCCGCGTGCGTGCACGCTTCCTGGAGGACGCCGACGATGCCCGTGGGCCCCTCGTACTTGGTCTCCTCCAGGTCCATGCGGCGGGCCAGGTCCGGGTCGGACGTCGTCCCGCTGATCGGAACCGGACGGGTGTGCGGGGTGTCACCGAGCAGGGCGCCCAGAACGACCACCAGTTCCACGCCGAGTTCGTGCGCGAAGCCGAGCAGTTCGTTGCAGAACGACCGCCATCGCATGGACGGTTCGATACCCCGGACGAGGACCAGGTCGCGTGGCTTGTCCCCGCCGACCCGGACCACCGACAACCTTGTCGTCGGCCACGTGATCTTGCGGACGCCGGCTTCCAGGAACACCGTGGGGCGGTTGACCTGGAAGTCGTAGTAGTCCTCGGCGTCCAGCGCAGCGAAGACCTCGCCCTTCCACTCCCTGTCCAGATGCGCGACCGCGGTGGAGGCGGCGTCGCCGGCATCGTTCCAGCCTTCGAACGCGGCCACCATGACCGGGTCGATCAGCTCGGGAACCCCCTCGAGCTCGATCACCCAGCGCCTCCTTCCGACGTGCCCTCGCGTACCCCCCAACCTTACGGCGTGCCAAGGGGGCGCCCGCAGCCCCCTTGCAGGGGGAGTGACCCCATCACTGCCCCGCGATCCACCCCTGAACACACCGGACTCGTCCGGGCTGTCCGTGAGGTCCTGGTCACAGCGTGGATCGCAGCCACTGCTCCACGCTCGCGATGTGCACCGTCGCCCAGGAACGCGCCGCCTCGGCGTCCCGGTCCCGCAGGGCCGCGAGAATCGCCCGGTGCTCGCGCAGGGTGCGGCCGACCGCGTCCTCCTGGGTCAGGCCGCGCCAGATCCGGGCCCGGGTGGTCGGGCCCGACAGCCCGTCGAGCAGCGAGCACAGAACCGAGTTGCCCGAGCTCTGCACGATGCCCCGGTGGAACTCCAGATCGCTGGCGACGAGGTCCTCCACGGACGGGTCGTCGCCGAGCTTGTCCAGCTGGGCCGTCAGCGCGTCCAGTTGCTGCTCGCTGATCCGCAGGGCCGCCATGGCCGTCGCGGCCGGCTCCAGGATGCGGCGTACGGCCAGGAACTCCAGGACCGTGTCGTCGCGGTGGAAGTCCACGACGAAGCTCAGGGCCTCCAGCAGGAGCTGCGGATCGAGGCTGGTGACGTACGTGCCGTCGCCCTGCCGGACGTCCAGGATCCGGATGAGGGACAGCGCGCGCACGGCCTCCCGCAGGGAGTTGCGGGACAGGCCGAGGTCGGCGGCGAGTTCGCTCTCCTTGGGCAGCCGGTCGCCCGGCCGCAGCGCGCCGGAGACGATCATGTCCTTGATCTTCACGATCGCCTCGTCGGTGACTGCCATGGCCGGCCTCCCTGTCGCTCAAGACCTCCGACGTATCAGGTCATTATGGGGGTCCCGAACGGCGTCGGGAACGCGGGAGGGGCGGCTCCGTCGGCGTGGAACCGCCCCTCCCGGCACCCGGGTCCCCGGGCAACGGGGTCCCCCGGGTCGTGTCTACTTCTTGTCGAGCAGGTCCTGGACCTTGGCGCGGACGTCGTCCGTGGCCAGGCCGCGGATCGTCAGCGTCGTGCGGCGGCGCAGCACGTCGTCCTGCGTCTCGGCCCACTCGTGGTCCCGGGCCCACACGACCTGCGCCCAGATCTCCGGGGCGTCGGGGTGGACGCGCTCGGCGAGCTCGGGGCTCTCGTTGGCCAGGCGGGCGATGTCGAAGGCGAGCGAGCCGTAGTGCGTGGCCAGGTGCCTGGCGGTGTCGGCCGCCATGCGCGGACCGGGCGCCGGGCGGTCGGTCAGCAGCCGGTGGGCGACCGCGCGCGGGTTGGCGATGCCGGGCAGCGGCAGCTTCTTCGGCAGCGAGCTGATGGGCTCGAAGTCGTCGCCCAGGGGGTGGCCCGGCAGCGACTCCAGCTTCTTCATGATCGTGCGGCCGATGTGGCGGAAGGTGGTCCACTTGCCGCCCGCGACGGACAGCATGCCGCCCTTGCCCTCGGTCACGACCGTCTCGCGCTTGGCCTTCGCGGTGTCGCCGGGCCCGCCCGGCAGCACGCGCAGACCGGCGAAGGCGTAGGTGATCAGGTCGCGGCTCAACTGCTGGTCGCGGACGGAGAAGGCGGCCTCGTCGAGGATCTGGGATATGTCCTTCTCGGTGACCGCGACGTCCGCCGGGTCGCCCTCGAACTCCTCGTCGGTGGTCCCCAGCAGCAGCATGTCCTCCCAGGGGAGGGCGAAGGTGATGCGGTACTTGTCGATCGGGGTGGCGAGCGCGGCCTTCCAGGGGGAGGTGCGCTTCAGGACCAGGTGGGCGCCCTTGGACAGCCGGATGGACGGCGCTGCGTTCGCGTCCTCCATGCGGCGCAGGTGGTCGACCCAGGGGCCGGTCGCGTTCAGCACCAGCCGGGCGTTGACGCCGAACTCGTCGCCGGACAGCCGGTCCTTGAGCTCGGCGCCCGTGACGCGGCCCTGGGTGAAGCGCAGGCCGGTCACCTCGGCATGGTTGAGGACGACCGCTCCCGCCTCGACGGCCCCGCGGACCGTCATCAGCGCCATGCGCGCGTCGTTCATCTGGTCGTCGCCGTACACGGCCACGGCCTTGAGGTTCTCGGTGCGCAGCTCGGGCACGTCCTGCGCGGCCTTGGCCGGCGAGAGCAGATGCCCGACGCCGTCACCGAAGGCCGACAGCGCGGAGTAGGCGAAGACGCCCGCCCCGAGCTTCGCCGCGCCGTGCGGCCCGCCCTTGTACACGGGGAGGTAGAAGGTGAGCGGGTTCGCCAGGTGGGGAGCCACCTGCCGGGAGACCGCACGGCGCTCGAAGTGGTTCTCCGCCACCAGCTTCACCGCGCCGGTCTGGAGGTAGCGCAGACCGCCGTGCAGCAGCTTGGAGGAGGCGGAGGAGGTGGCACCGGCGAAGTCACCGGCGTCGACCAGAGCCACCCTGAGGCCGGACTGCGCGGCGTGCCAGGCGGTGGAGATGCCCAGGATGCCGCCGCCGATCACGAGAAGGTCGTACGACGCCTTGGCGAGCTGCTCCCTGGTCTCGGCTCGGCTCGGGTTCGAGCCGGAGGACGGGCGCGTCCCCAGGGCAGGCACGGACTTCAGGGTGGACTGAGTGGTCATGCTGTTTCTTACTCCTCGTCCTCGAGCCAGCCCATGGTCCGCTCGACGGCCTTGAGCCAGTTCTTGTACTCACGGGCGCGGGTCTCCGCGTCCATGCGGGGGGTCCACTCGGCGGCCCGGCGCCAGTTGGCGCGCAGGTCGTCGGTGCTGTTCCAGAAGCCGACGGCGAGGCCGGCGGCGTAGGCGGCGCCGAGGCAGGTGGTCTCGGCGACCATCGGGCGCACCACGGGGGCGTCCACGAAGTCGGCGAGGGTCTGCATCAGCAGGTTGTTGGAGGTCATGCCGCCGTCGACCTTCAGTGCGGCCAGCTCGACGCCGGAGTCCTTCGTCATGGCGTCGGCGATCTCGCGGGTCTGCCAGGCGGTGGCCTCCAGGACGGCACGCGCCAGGTGGGCCTTGGTGACGTACCGGGTCAGGCCGGCGATCACACCGCGGGCGTCGGAGCGCCAGTACGGGGCGAACAGGCCGGAGAAGGCCGGCACGAAGTAGGCACCGCCGTTGTCCTCCACCGACAGCGCGAGCGTCTCGATCTCGGCGGCCGTGGAGATCAGGCCCATCTGGTCGCGCATCCACTGCACCAGCGAACCGGTGACGGCGATCGAGCCTTCCAGGGCGTAGACCGTGTCCTGGTCGCCGATCTTGTAGCCGACGGTCGTCAGCAGGCCGCTGTACGAGTTGATGATCTTGTCACCGGTGTTCATCACCATGAAGGTGCCGGTGCCGTAGGTCGACTTGGTCTCACCCTCGGCGAAACAGGTCTGGCCGAACAGGGCCGCCTGCTGGTCGCCGAGCGCGGAGGCGACCGGGATGCCGCCGAGCAGGTCGCCCAGCTTGCCGCCGGTGATCTCGCCGTAGACCTCGGCGGAGGACCGGATCTCGGGCAGGATCTGCTTCGGGACGCCGATCGACTCGCAGATCTTGTCGTCCCACTGCATGGTGTGCAGGTTCATGAGCATCGTGCGCGAGGCGTTGGTGACGTCCGTGACGTGCTTGCCGCCGTCGGTACCGCCGGTCAGGTTCCAGATGACCCAGCTGTCCATGGTGCCGAAGAGGATGTCGCCCGCCTCGGCGCGCTCCTTCAGCCCGTCGACGTTGTCGAGCAGCCAGCGGGCCTTCGGGCCGGCGAAGTAGGAGGCCAGCGGCAGGCCCGTCTCGCGGCGGAATCGGTCCTGGCCGACGTTGCGGCCGAGCTCGCGGCAGAGGGCGTCGGTGCGGGTGTCCTGCCAGACGATGGCGTTGTGGACGGGCTCACCGGTGTTCCTGTCCCACAGCACGGTCGTCTCGCGCTGGTTGGTGATGCCGATGGCCTTGATGTCGTCACGGGTGATGCCGGCCTTCTCGATGGCTCCGGCGACGACCTCCTGGACGTTGGTCCAGATCTCGGTGGCGTTGTGCTCGACCCAGCCCGGCTTCGGGAAGATCTGCTCGTGTTCCTTCTGGTCGACGGAGACGATCCGGCCGTCGCGGTCGAAGACGATGCAGCGGGAAGAGGTGGTGCCCTGGTCGATGGCGGCGATGAAGGGGCCGGCGGTGTGCGCGTCGGTCACTGTGTGCTCCTGGAAGTTCCGGGTTTATGGGGCTTTACGTACGGCGCGTGCTGGAAGTTTCGCAACGGGCGCGAGGATTGCTTCTAAGCGAATGCGACGTTGTAGATGCCTGCCGCGATGGCGCCGCCGATCAGCGGACCGGCCACCGGGACCCAGGCGTAGCCCCAGTCGGAGCCGCCCTTGTTGGGCAGGGGCAGCAGGGCGTGCACGATGCGCGGACCGAGGTCACGGGCCGGGTTGATCGCGTAGCCCGTCGGGCCGCCGAGGGAAAGGCCGATGGACACCACCACGAGCGCGGTGATCAGCGCGCCCAGTGTGCCGAGGCCGTTGCCCTTGTCGTTCAGACCCTGGGTGAGCACGGCGAGCACCAGCACGACGGTGCCGATGATCTCCGTGGCGAGGTTCTGCCAGGCGACCCGGATCTCGGGCCCGGTGGAGAAGACGCCCAGCACGGGGCCGGCGCCCTTCTCCTGGGCCTCGACGGCCTTGGCCGTGGTGGCCTGCGCGCCCGGACCGCCGACGATCTCGCGGTCGGTGAGGTGGGCGTGGAACTGGCCGTAGTAGGCGATCCAGACCAGGGCGGCACCGATCATGGCGCCGAGGACCTGTCCGGCCCAGTAGACCGGGACGTTCTTCCAGTCGCCGTCCTTGATCGCGATCGCCAGGGTCACGGCGGGGTTCAGATGGGCGCCGGACAGCGGCGCCGTGGTGTAGACCGCCGTGAGCACCGCGAAGCCCCACCCGAAGGTGATGGCGAGCCAGCCGGCGTTGCGGGCCTTGGATGCCTTCAGCGTGACGGCGGCGCAGACTCCGCCGCCGAGGAGGATGAGTATGGCGGTACCGATGGTCTCGCCGATGAAGATGTCGGAGCTGGACACCCGCGACTCCTTTGTCCTTCGTCCAGGGGTGAAGTTCTAATACCGGCCTGGCGTTGTCACACTCTAGCGCGTATTGCCGGTAGCTGTTCGACAATGTCGACCGATGGACGGGAGTCTTGCTTCGGCGTTACGAGCACGTCAAGGGCTGTGTTGTCGAAAACACGATCGTTACTGATCGCCGCGGCCTCGTGGATCTCTGGCGGCAGGTGAGCGCGGGCATGCCGAAGGGCCGGAACGCCCTGCGGCGCCCCGGCCCCCTCGTGTCCCGTTCAGAACCGCCCGGCGCCCAGGTCCCGTGACACCGCGCGGGCGCAGTCCCGGACCGCCGCGATCAGCTCGGGGCGCAGCGCTCGCTCTTCGTCGGACCGGCACAGCCGCTCCACGGCGCCAGTGATGCCGACCGCGCCGACCGGCATGCGCCGCCGGTCGTGGATGGGTGCGGCGAGGGAGGCGACGCCCTCCCAGGTCTCCTCGACGTCCGCCGCGTAACCGCGCGCGCGGGTGACGTCGAGGATGTGCTCGAAGGCCTCCGGCTCGCACACGGTCCGGTCGGTGAACGCCTTGCGGTCGGCCTCCAGGGCCTCGCTGTGCGCCACCGGGTCGTAAGCCGAGAGCACCTTGCCCAGCGCCGTGGAGTGCAGCGGCTGCATGGCCCCGATCTCCAGGACCTGCCGACTGTCGTCGGGCCGGAAGACGTGGTGCACGATCAGCACGCCCTGCTGGTGCAGGACGCCCAGGTAGACGCTCTCGCCGCTGGACCGGGCCAGGTCGTCGGCCCACACCAGGGCGCGCGCCCGCAGCTCGTGCACGTCGAGGTAGGTGGTGCCCAGGCGCAGCAGCTCCGCGCCGAGCTGGTAGCGCCCGGAAGCGTCGTCCTGCTCCACGAAGCCCTCCTGCTGGAGGGTGCGCAGTATGCCGTGGGCGGTGCCCTTGGCCAGGCCCAGCGACGAGGCGATGTCGGACAGGCCGAGCCGCCGCTCGCCGCCCGCGAGCAGCCGCAGCATCGCGGCCGCCCGTTCGAGCGACTGGATGTTCCGTGCCATCGCCGTACTGCCTCCGTCCCCTTCGACCGCCGACCAGCGGCGCCCGCAGCCTTTGTTCGGCAATGCCGAACACTACCGGTCGTTGCCGACCTCTCGCTAATGGCGGGTCACCATTTGTTGCGCCGGCGGGTCGCCATGTGGCGCACCGGCGACGCGCCGGGGTGGGTCACAGGCGGCTCATCAGTGGCACAACGGCCGTCCGGGACGCCATGCGCGTCCGTCCCGTGGACGCCCTGCCCATCCCGGCCCGCTCCCGGTTACGCTGGCGCCGTGCGCCTTTTCCCCGGATGCCCCCCGTGTGTCCGGGCAGCCGCATAGCCGACAGCCGTCGCACTCGAGGGAGCCCTTTACATGGCCTCGTTGCCACCGACCCCTTCCGCAGACAGCCGGACCCGTGTGTCCGCCCTCCGAGAGGCCCTGGCCACCCGTGTGGTGGTGGCGGACGGGGCGATGGGCACCATGCTCCAGGCGCAGGACCCGACGCTCGAGGACTTCGAGAATCTCGAAGGCTGTAACGAGATCCTCAACGTGACCCGGCCGGACATCGTCCGTTCCGTCCACGACGCGTACTTCGCGGTCGGCGTCGACTGCGTCGAGACCAACACCTTCGGCGCCAACCACACGGCCGCGGCCGAGTACGAGATCTCCGACCGGGTGCACGAGCTGTCCGAGGCGGGTGCCCGGATCGCCCGCGAGGTGGCCGACGAGTACGCCGCCGCAGACGGCCGGCCGCGCTGGGTGCTCGGCTCGATCGGCCCCGGCACCAAGCTGCCCACGCTCGGCCACGTCACATACAGCACCATCCGCGACGGCTACCAGGCCAATGCCGAGGGGCTGCTCGCCGGTGGCGCGGACGCGCTGCTCGTGGAGACCACGCAGGACCTGCTCCAGACGAAGGCCTCCGTCCTCGGCGCCCGCCGGGCCATGGAGGCCATCGGCGTCGAGGTGCCCCTGCTGTGCTCGATGGCCTTCGAGACCACCGGCACGATGCTGCTCGGCTCCGAGATCGGCGCGGCGCTGACCGCGCTGGAGCCGCTCGGCATCGACATGATCGGTCTGAACTGCTCCACCGGTCCGGCCGAGATGAGCGAGCACCTGCGCTACCTGACGCGCCACTCGCGCATCCCGCTGCTGTGCATGCCGAACGCCGGCCTGCCGATCCTCACCAAGGACGGCGCCCACTTCCCGCTCGACCCCCAGGGCCTGGCCGACGCCCAGCAGAACTTCGTCCGGGACTACGGCCTCTCCCTGGTCGGCGGCTGCTGCGGCACTACCCCCGAGCACCTGCGCCAGCTCGTCGAGCGCGTCCGGGAGGTCACCCCGAGCGAGCGTGATCCGCAGCCCGAGCCGGGTGCCGCTTCCCTCTACCAGAGCGTGCCGTTCCGGCAGGACACGTCCTATCTGGCCATCGGTGAGCGCACGAACGCCAACGGTTCGAAGAAGTTCCGCGAGGCCATGCTTGAGGGCCGCTGGGACGACTGTGTGGAGATGGCCCGGGAGCAGATCCGCGAGGGCGCGCACATGCTCGACCTGTGCGTGGACTACGTCGGCCGCGACGGCGTGGCCGACATGGAGGAGCTGGCCGGCCGCTTCGCGACCGCCTCGACGCTGCCGATCGTGCTGGACTCCACCGAGGTCGAGGTGATCCGGGCCGGTCTGGAGAAGCTCGGCGGCCGCGCGGTGATCAACTCGGTGAACTACGAGGACGGTGACGGCCCCGAGTCCCGCTTCGCCAAGGTCACCCAGCTGGCGCGGGAGCACGGTGCCGCGCTGATCGCGCTGACCATCGACGAGGAGGGCCAGGCCCGCACGGCCGAGAAGAAGGTCGAGATCGCCGAACGGCTGATCGACGACCTGACCGGGAACTGGGGCATCCACGAGGAGGACATCCTCGTCGACTGCCTGACCTTCACCATCTGCACCGGCCAGGAGGAGTCCCGGGGGGACGGCATCGCCACCATCGAGGGCATCCGCGAGCTCAAGCGCCGCCACCCGAAGGTGCAGACCACGCTGGGCCTGTCGAACATCTCCTTCGGCCTCAACCCGGCCGCCCGCATCCTGCTGAACTCCGTCTTCCTGGACGAGTGCGTCAAGGCGGGCCTGGACTCGGCGATCGTGCACGCGAGCAAGATCCTGCCGATCGCCCGCTTCAGCGAGGAGGAGGTCCAGACGGCTCTGGACCTGATCTACGACCGCCGCGCCGAGGGCTACGACCCGCTCCAGAAGCTGATGCAGCTGTTCGAGGGTGCCACCGCCAAGTCGCTCAAGGCCGGCAAGGCCGAGGAGCTGGCCGCCCTGCCGCTGGACGAGCGCCTGAAGCGGCGCATCATCGACGGCGAGCGCAACGGACTGGAAGCGGACCTGGACGAGGCCCTCCAGTCCCGGCCCGCGCTCGACATCGTCAATGAGACGCTGCTGGAGGGCATGAAGGTCGTCGGCGAGCTGTTCGGCTCCGGCCAGATGCAGCTGCCGTTCGTGCTCCAGTCGGCCGAGGTGATGAAGACCGCCGTCGCCCACCTCGAACCGCACATGGAGAAGGTCGAGGGCGACGAGGCCGGCAAGGGCACGATCGTGCTGGCCACCGTGCGCGGTGATGTGCACGACATCGGCAAGAACCTCGTCGACATCATCCTGACCAACAACGGCTACAACGTCGTCAACCTGGGGATCAAGCAGCCGGTCTCGGCGATCCTGGAAGCGGCCGAGGAGCACAAGGCCGACGTCATCGGCATGTCCGGTCTCCTGGTCAAGTCCACGGTGATCATGAAGGAGAACCTGGAGGAGCTGAACCAGCGCGACCTGGCGGCGAAGTACCCGGTCATCCTCGGCGGCGCCGCCCTCACCCGCGCCTACGTCGAGCAGGACCTGCACGAGATCTACCAGGGTGAGGTCCGCTACGCCCGCGACGCCTTCGAGGGCCTGCGCCTCATGGACGCCCTGATCGGCGTCAAGCGGGGCGTGCCCGGGGCGAAGCTGCCCGAGCTGAAGCAGCGCCGGGTCCGGGCCACCGCCCCGGCCGCCGTGGAGGAGCGCCCCGAGGAGGGGCACGTCCGCTCCGACGTCGCCACCGACAACCCCGTGCCCGAGCCGCCCTTCCGCGGTACCCGCGTGATCAAGGGCATCCAGCTCAAGGAGTACGCGTCCTGGCTGGACGAGGGCGCCCTGTTCAAGGGCCAGTGGGGCCTCAAGCAGGCCCGCACCGGCGAGGGCCCGTCGTACGAGGAGTTGGTCGAGACCGAGGGCCGGCCCCGGCTGCGCGGGCTGCTGGACAAGCTCCAGACGGAGAACCTGCTGGAGGCGGCCGTGGTCTACGGCTACTTCCCGTGCGTCTCCAAGGACGACGACCTGGTCATCCTGGACGAGCAGGGCAACGAGCGCACCCGCTTCACCTTCCCGCGCCAGCGCCGCGGCCGGCGCCTGTGCCTGGCCGACTTCTTCCGCCCGGAGGAGTCCGGCGAGACGGACGTCGTGGGTCTCCAGGTCGTCACCGTCGGCTCGCGCATCGGCGAGGAGACCGCGCGTCTGTTCGAGTCCAACGCCTACCGCGATTACCTCGAACTGCACGGCCTGTCCGTGCAGTTGGCCGAGGCGCTCGCCGAGTACTGGCACGCGCGCGTGCGCTCCGAACTCGGCTTCGCCGGTGAGGACCCGGGCGAGATGCAGGGGATGTTCGAGCTGAAGTACCGGGGCGCCCGCTTCTCCCTCGGCTACGGCGCCTGCCCCAACCTGGAGGACCGCGCCAAGATCGCCGACCTGCTCCAGCCGGAGCGCATCGGCGTCCACCTGTCCGAGGAGTTCCAACTGCACCCCGAGCAGTCCACGGACGCCATCGTGATCCATCACCCGGAGGCGAAGTACTTCAACGCCCGCTGAGCCGCCCCGCTGAGCCGCCCCACCGGGCACACACCACAGAGGCCCCCGGCGTACACACGGTGTGCCCGGGGGCACAGCGGTTAAACGAGGCACTTCCTCCGCGCGCGACGTAGACTGGTCGGTCCACTGCAGGCCGGTTCCCATGTGGGAACCGGCCTGATCGTCCCTCAAGGAGGTAGGTGGATGACCAGTACGGTTCCCGCGCTCGGTACACGTACGGCCGAAGGCTCGGCCCTACAGGCCGTGCTCCTCGACATGGACGGCACCCTGGTGGACACGGAGGGCTTCTGGTGGGACGTCGAGGTCGAGGTCTTCGCCTCCCTCGGCCACGTGCTCGACGAGTCCTGGCGCCATGTCGTGGTCGGCGGCCCCATGACCCGCAGCGCGGGGTTCCTGATCGAGGTCACCGGCGCGGACATCACCCTCGAGGAGCTCACCGTGCTCCTGAACGACGGCTTCGAGGAGCGCATCGGCCGCGCCCTGCCGCTGATGCCCGGCGCCGGGCGGCTGCTGGCCGAACTGTACGAGTACGAGATCCCCACCGCCCTGGTCTCCGCCTCGCACCGGCGCATCATCGACCGGGTGCTGACCTCCCTGGGCGCCCATCACTTCGCCCTGACCGTGGCCGGCGACGAGGTGCCGCGCACCAAGCCCCACCCCGACCCGTACCTGGCGGCCGCCGCCGGGCTCGGCGCCGACCCCACCCGGTGCGCCGTCATCGAGGACACCGCGACCGGAGTCGCCGCCGCGGAGGCCGCTGGCTGCCAGGTCGTGGCGGTGCCTTCCGTGGCCCCCATCGCCCCGGCCCTCAGGCGTACGGTCGTCACCTCTCTCGAAGAGGTCGACCTGACATTTCTGCACGGCCTGATGACGGAAATGCGCTAGGTGTTCACCCAGCGTGCAGCGGTGTTAGGACGGTAATTCCGAAGGTGAATTCGAACTCCTCGGAGGATCGAATTCCTGTGCCTTCGAACCCGTTTACGGGTGTGACGTTCCCCACGCAGTCCGGGGTCGACGCCAAGTCCGGCGTGTGCTGCGTACCCCCTCCGGGGGGCTGTCGGCGTGCCTTTGTGTCCCGATTGATGGAACGCTGCACCAAAGCTTCCACTGTCGGGTTTTCGGTGTGTCCACGCCCGGTTCCGCAGCGTGATGGGTGCTCAACTCCGGTGGCGGCGAACCCTCCTGCCGACCGCGACTAATCTCGTCGCGAGAACATCGCCCCACCCCCGTGATCCGCTGCGCCACCCCTGCATGCCGGGTACACGGAGTCGACAGCTCTGGAGAAACTCGAGCATGAACCGCAAGACTTTGGTGCTGCCGGCCGTGATCGGCCTGCTCGCGCCGGTGCTCGCCGCCTGTGGCGGGTCCGACAGCGGGAGCGACAACGGCGGCGCGATCGTCGTCGGCACCACGGACCGGTTCACCGCCTCGAAGGACGCCCCCGCGCCCCTCGACCCGGCGTACGCCTACGACGTCGGCACCTGGAACATCCTGCGCCAGGCCGTGCAGACCCTGATGATCCAGCCGCGCGGCGAGGGCGAGCCGGTACCGGAGGCCGCCGAACGATGCGGCTTCACCGACACCGGCAACGAGCGCTACGCCTGCACCCTGCGTGACGGCCTGAAGTTCGCGAACGGCGACCCCGTCACCGCGGCCGACGTCAAGTACTCGATCGACCGGGCCCGTTCCCTCAAGGCCGACAGCGGCGTGTTCGCGCTGCTGTCCACCATCGACACCGTCGAGACGCAGGGCGACCGCGAGGTCATCTTCCACCTCAAGACCGCCGACGCGACCTTCCCGTACAAGCTGTCCACACCGGTCGCCGGCATCGTCGACCCCGACGAGTACCCGAAGAACAAGCTGCGCGACGGCTTCGACCTCCAGGGCTCCGGCCCGTACACCCTCAAGGCCGACGTCGAGAACGGCGAGCTGGTCAAGGCCGAGTTCACCCGGAACCCCGACTACAAGGGGAGCCTGAAGGTGAACAACGACAAGATCGACATGGTCTCCTTCAAGGACGCCGACGCCATGGGCAAGGCGCTGAACAAGGGCGACATCGACCTGATGACCCGCGCCATGTCGCCCGACCAGATCCGCAAGCTCTCGGGCGACGCGGACACCGGCGTCGACCTCGTCGAGATGCCCGGTCTGGAGATCCGCTACCTGGGCTTCAACACCGACGCCCCGACCGTGAAGTCCAAGGCCGTGCGCCAGGCGATGGCCCAGATCGTCAACCGCAGCGAGCTGGTCTCCAAGGTCTACGGCTCCCAGGCCGAGCCGCTGTACTCGCTGGTCCCGGCCAGCGTCACGGGCCACTCCAACTCGTTCTTCAACAAGTACGGCGACCCGAACGTCACCAAGGCCCGCTCCCTGCTGAACCGGGCGAACATCACCACCCCGGTGAAGCTGACGCTGCACTACACCACCGACCACTACGGACCGGCCACCAAGAAGGAGTTCGAGGTCCTGCGCGACCAGCTGAACTCCAGCGGCCTGTTCGAGGCCGGCATCAAGGGCACACCGTGGGACACGTTCCGCCCGGCCGAGAAGAAGGGCGAGTACGACGTCTACGGCATGGGCTGGTTCCCGGACTTCCCGGACGCCGACAACTTCCTCGCTCCGTTCCTGGACAAGGACAACACCCTCGGCTCGCCGTACGACAACGACCGGATCCGCACCACCCTGATCCCGGAGTCCCGCCGTGAGGCGGACCGGCTGTCCGCCTCATCCAGCCTGACGGACATTCAGGACATCGTCGCCTCCGACGTGCCGGTGCTGCCGCTGTGGCAGGGCAAGCAGTACGTCGCCGCGCGCGACGACATCACGGGTACCGCGTACGCGCTCAACTCCTCGTCGACGCTCCAGTTGTGGGAGCTCGGCCGGGGCGTGAGTGGCTGACGGACCCGCTGGGACCCCAGGGCCGGTGACCGCGGCCCCGGGGAACCGTGCCCCGGAGCCAGGGACGTGCTCCGGGTGTTCTCGAGAACCGACGACAAGGCACACACGTGAACATACGCAACCAGTGGCCGGTCCTGCCCATCGTGGCGGGGCTCGCCTCCGGCCTGCTGACCGGCTGTGGCACGGAGACCGGAGACTCCGCGGGGGACGGCTCCAACGTGGTGGTGGGGATGTCCGACGACGTCCTGGCCACCGACCCGGCCTCCGGCTACGACCCCGGCTCCTGGCTGTTGTTCAACAACGTCTTCCAGTCGCTGCTCAGCTTCCCCAAGGGCGCAACGGAACCCCAGCCGGAGGCCGCCGAGAGCTGCTCCTTCACCGACACGCAGACCACGGTCTACAAGTGCACGCTGAAGGACGGCCTCAAGTTCAGCAACGGTGACGCGCTCACCTCCGAGGACGTCAAGTTCTCCTTCGACCGCATGCTGAAGATCAACGACCCGGACGGGCCCGCGGTCATGTTCCCCACGCTGGAGAAGGTCGAGACGCCGGACGAGAAGACGGTCGTCTTCCGGCTCAACACGGCCGACGCCACCTTCCCGAGCAAGATCGCTTCGGGTGCCGGCTCCATCGTCGACCACCGCGAGTACGACGCGGACGGGCTGCGCAAGGACGGCGAGGCCGTCGGCTCCGGCCCCTACCAGCTCGACTCGTTCGACGACGAGCAGGCCGTCTTCTCCGTCAACGAGAACTACAAGGGCACCGCCGAGGTGAAGAACACCGGCGTGACGCTGAAGTTCTTCGACGGCGACCAGACCGCCCTCAAGCAGGCCATCCAGAAAGAGGAAGTCGACATCGCCTACCGCGGCCTCACCGCCGGCGACGTCGCCGACATGGAGAAGGCCGACGACGGCACCGGCCCCGAGGTCATCGAGGGCAGCAGCGCAGAGGTCCAGCACCTGGTGTTCAACATGGACGACCCGGTCGCCGGAAAGCTCGGCGTCCGCAAGGCCATCGCCCATCTGCTCGACCGCGAATCCCTCATCAAGGACGTCTACCAGGGCACCGCGACCCCGCTGTACTCGATCGTCCCGGCGGGTATCGCCGGCCACAACACGGCCTTCTTCGACACCTACGGAGCCCGCCCCTCCAAGGCCAGGGCCCAGGCCGCGCTGCGCGAGGACGGCATCACCGGCAAGGTGAAGCTGACCCTGTGGTCGACGCCGTCCCGCTACGGTCCCGCCACCGACCAGGAGTTGACGGCCATCGCCGGCCAGCTCAACGCCAGCGGCCTGTTCGACGCCGACGTCAAGTCCGTCCCCTTCGGCCAGTACGAGAAGGACATCGCGGCCGGCAAGTACGGCGTCTACGTGAAGGGCTGGGTGCCGGACTACCCGGACGCCGACAACTTCACGGCCCCCTTCTTCGGCAAGGGCAACGTGCTGAACAACAACTACGACAACAGCACCATCACCGGCACGCTCATCCCGCGCACCGCCGCCCTGACCAACCGGGCCGCCACCGACAAGGAGTTCGGCGAGCTCCAGGACATCGTCGCCGACGAACTGCCCGTCCTGCCGGTGTGGCAGGCCAAGCAGTACGCGGTCGTCCGCGACGGCGTCTACGGACTGGAGTACTGCCTCGACGCGTCCACCGTGTTCCGCTTCTGGGAGCTGAGCAAGGACTCCTGACGCACACGCGTGAAGAGGGCGCCCCCCCGCTCGGCGGGGGGGCGCCCTCTTCGTGTTCCGGGTGGGGACGGCTCACTGCGCGCCGGGGCGCACCAACCCGCTCTCGTAGGCGTACACGGCGGCCTGCACGCGGTCGCGCAGGCCCAGCTTGGTGAGCACATGCCCGACGTGCGTCTTGACGGTGGTCTCGCTGACGAACAGGTCGGCGGCGATCTCGGCGTTGGACAGCCCGCGCGCCACCAGCTTCAGCACCTCGACCTCGCGGTCGGTGAGCGTGTGCAGCGTGTCCGGCACCGGCTCCTCGCCCGACGGCAGATGCGTGGCGTACTTGTCGAGCAGCCGCCTGGTGATGCTCGGCGCGAGCATCGCCTCACCCGCGGCCACGACCCGGATCGCCTGCACCAGCTCGTTGGCCGGGGCGTCCTTCAGCAGGAAGCCGCTGGCACCGGCCCGCAGGGCCTCGACCACGTACTCGTCGAGGTCGAAGGTGGTCAGCACCAGGACCTTGGCGGGACCGTCCCGCCCGGGGCCGGTGATCTGCCGGGTCGCCTCCACACCGTCCATCCGCGGCATGCGGATGTCCATCAGGACCACGTCGGGCTGTAGCGCCCGCACCTGGTCGAGCGCCTGGAGGCCGTCTCCGGCCTCGCCGACGACCGCGAGGTCCTGCTCGGCCTCCAGGATCATCCGGAAGCCCGTACGGAGCAGGGGCTGGTCGTCGACCAGTAGGACGCGGATGGCCACGTAAGTCTCCTTCGCTAGTCCGGCCCCATTCTGCCCTGCGCGAGGCCGCCGGACTCAGCCGCCCTGGCCGGTCGCCCTCAGCGGCAGCGGGTACGGCGGGGGAGTGCCGCCGAACTCCGGGCAGTGGGCCTGGTGGTCGCACCAGCCGCACAGCTTCGTCGGGCGCGGCCGCCAGTCGCCCGTCTCGGTCGCCAGCCGGATCGCCTCCCACAGCGCCAGCAGCTTGCGCTCGACCCGCTCCAGGTCGGCGAGGACGGGGTCGTACGTCAGCACCTGACCACTGCCGAGATAGACCAGCTGGAGCCGCCTCGGGACCACGTTCTTCAGCCGCCAGACGACGAGGGCGTAGAACTTCATCTGGAACAGGGCGCCCTCGGAGTACTCGGGCCTGGGGGCCTTCCCCGTCTTGTAGTCGACGATCCGCACCTCGCCCGTGGGCGCGACGTCGACCCGGTCGATGATGCCGCGCAGCCGCAGCCCGGACTCCAGCTCGGCCTCGACGAACAGCTCCCGCTCGGCCGGCTCCAGCCGGCTGGGGTCCTCCAGGCTGAACCAGCGCTCGACGAGCTGCTCGGCCTCGCCCAGCCAGCGCGCCAGCCGCTCGCCCTGCGGATCGTCGGCGAACAGCTCCACGACCTCCGGCCGCGTCTCCCGCAGCCTGTCCCACTGGCCCGGGATCAGCGACTTCGCCCGGGGTGCCGTGCGCTCGGCCGCCGGGGCGTCGAAGAGCCGCTCCAGGACCGCGTGCACCAGCGTGCCCCTGGTCGCCGCCTCGCTCGGCTTCTCCGGCAGCCGGTCGATGACCCGGAAGCGGTAGAGCAGCGGGCACTGCATGAAGTCACTGGCACGCGAGGGGGACAGCGAGGCGGGCGGTATGGCGGTGGGCGCGGTCTCGGTCGCCGTCTCCACCGCCGTCTCGATGACCGCCTCCACGGACCCGGCCGGGACCGGCGGGTCCACCGCCGCGGCAGGGCTGCTGTCGGGCTGCGCCGCGCCCTCGGTGCTCGTCTCCATGCCTCAGACCATACGGCCCGCCACTGACAGTGACCCAGTCGCGGTGGCGCCGCGGGCGGGAGCGAGGAGGCGGAGCGGAGGGAAACTCAGGGGTGCCGGGGCGGAACGCACCTCGACGGACGCATACCATCGACTCGAGACCCTCCCGTCCGGCAGGCGCGGGAGACGCAGCGAACGAGGGGACACCGGTGGACGAGAGCGGCGGGCGCGGGCAGCCGCGGTCCGGCAACGAGGAGTCGGCCGAGCGCCACGCAGGGCCTCCGGCCCGGGCCACCGACCCCACCTCCGCCGACGAACAGTCCACGGACGTACGGCGGTTCACCTCCGCGAGCGACGACGACGCCCCTGCCGCGACGCCGCCGACCCGGCCGGACGACCGCCCGCCCTCACAGACACCCGGACCGACGGCTGACGCGGCAGCGGCCGAGACCCCCGGCACCGACCGTCCGGCCGCCGCCCGTCCGGGAGACCCGGCCCCCGGCCAGGACTCAGCCGCCACGACCGACGGCCTCCCGGACCGGCAGCCCCCGGAAGCCCCCCACCAGGAGCACCCGGACACCCCCGAGACCGACACCCACGGCGACCCCGAGGGCGGTCACCGCACGGAGCCCGACGCGTACCCCGGCGGCCCGGAGGCGGCTGCCCTGCGCAAGGGCCCCGCCCCCGGCGACCCCGAGGGCGGTCACCGCACGGAGCCCGACGCGCACCCCGACGGCCCGGAGGCCGCCGCCCCGCGCAAGGCCCCCGCCCACGGCGAGCACGACGGCGGCAGCCGTCCGCCGGAGGCCGACGCGCACCCCGACCGTGCCTACGCCACCGGCCCGCACGCAGCCTCTGCCGCGGGCGAGCCCGATGCGAACAGCCAGCACACCACCCCCGGCCTCGGTGACCGCCCCCTCGCGCACTCCGCGGACGGCAAGGGCCCCGCGCCCCAGCGCCCCCCGGAGCCGCGAGGCGGACTGCTGATGGGGCGGCCGTTCGGCGTGCCCGTCTACGTCGCGCCCAGCTGGTTCCTCGTCGCCGCGCTGATCACCTGGGTGTTCGGCGGGCAGCTGGAGCGCGTGCTGCCCGAGCTCGGCGCCTCCCGCTACCTGGTCTCCCTGTTCTTCGCGGTCGCCTTCTACGCGTCCGTGCTGGTGCACGAGCTGGCCCACACCGTCGCCGCCCTCCGCTTCAAGCTCCCGGTCCGCCGCATCCAGCTCCAGTTCTTCGGCGGCGTCTCCGAGATCGAGAAGGAGGCCGAGACCCCCGGACGGGAGTTCGTGCTCGCCTTCGTCGGGCCGCTGCTCTCCCTCGTCCTGGCCGGCGTCTTCTACGCCGCCGTGCAGGCCGTGGAACCCGGGACCGTCCCGGGCGTCCTGCTGGCCGGCCTGATGATCTCCAACCTCATCGTGGCCGCGTTCAACCTCCTGCCCGGCCTGCCCCTGGACGGCGGCCGCATGCTCCGCGCGGTCGTCTGGAAGATCACCGGCAAGCCGATGGCCGGCACCGTCGCCGCCGCCTGGGTCGGCCGCGCACTCGCTGTCTCCGTCCTGATCGGCCTGCCCCTGCTGACGCAGTCCGGTGCCCTCGGCACCGAGGCCGTGGACAACGTCGGCATGGACACCGTCCTGGACGCCCTGCTCGCCGCCATCCTCGCCGCGATCATCTGGACCGGCGCAGGCAACAGCCTGCGCATGGCCCGTCTGCGCGAGCACCTCCCCGATCTGCGCGCCCGTGCGCTCACCCGCCGTGCCGTCCCGGTCGAGACCGACACCCCGCTCTCCGAGGCCCTGCGCCGCGCCAACGCCGCCGGCGCCCGCGCCCTGGTCGTCGTCGACGCCCACGGCAACCCCGTCTCCCTCGTCCGCGAGGCCGCCATCGCCGGCGTACCCGAACACCGCCGCCCCTGGGTCGCGGTCAGCGGCCTCGCCCAGGACCTGACCGACGGCATGCGCGTCTCGGCGGAACTGTCCGGCGAGGAGCTCCTGGACGCCCTGCGCGCCACCCCGGCGACCGAGTACCTGGTGGTCGAGGAGACCGGCGAGATCTACGGCGTCCTGTCCGCGGCCGATGTGGAACGAGCCTTCGTCAAGGCCATGGCCCGTCCCTCCTAGTGGTCGGCCCGTGGTCGGAGGCCCTCTCAGGTGCCGGTAGGCTGGTCACATGTCCGAACCGACCGGTGCCGCCCGCAGGCGCGGGCCCTTCAAGGTCGGGGACCAGGTACAGCTGACCGACCCCAAGGGCCGCCACTACACGTTCACGCTCGAGGCCGGGAAGAACTTCCACACCCACAAGGGTTCCTTCCCGCACGACGAACTGATCGGCGCTCCCGAGGGCAGCGTTGTCCGCACCACAGGAAACGTCGCCTACCTCGCGCTGCGCCCCCTGCTCCCCGACTACGTCCTGTCCATGCCCCGCGGCGCCGCCGTGGTCTACCCCAAGGACGCGGGGCAGATCCTCGCCTTCGCCGACATCTTCCCCGGCGCCCGCGTCGTGGAGGCCGGCGTCGGCTCCGGCTCGCTCAGCAGCTTCCTGCTGCGGGCCATCGGCGACCAGGGCATGCTGCACAGCTACGAGCGCCGCGCGGACTTCGCCGAGATCGCCCAGGCGAACGTGGAGCGCTACTTCGGCGGCCCGCACCCCGCCTGGCAGCTCACCGTCGGCGACCTCCAGGACAACCTGTCCGACACCGACGTGGACCGCGTCATCCTCGACATGCTCGCCCCCTGGGAGTGCCTGGAGGCCGTCTCCAAGGCGCTGGTCCCCGGCGGCATCCTGTGCTGCTACGTGGCGACCACCACCCAGCTCGCCCGGACCGTCGAGTCCATCCGGGAGATCGGCTGCTTCAACGAGCCGACCTCCTGGGAGACGATGATCCGCAACTGGCACATCGAGGGCCTGGCAGTCCGCCCGGACCACCGGATGATCGGCCACACCGGCTTCCTGCTCACCGCCCGCCGCCTCGCCGACGGTGTCGAGCCGCCCATGCGCCGCCGCCGCCCCGCCAAGGGCGCCTACGGCGAGGACTACGCCGGCCCCAACGCCGACGGCGGCAGCGGCCGCTGAGACAGCCTGCCGCCCCGCACAACGCACAGGCGCCGTGGCGGAGTTCCCGGACCCGATCCGAACTCCACCACGGCGCCTCACTGTTGTCCGGGGGGCCGCCGCGAGTGAACCAGCACGTGTCCCTACCTTGGCCTGAAACAGGCCCCCACAGCCCGCTCTTTCGAACTTGACACGGGTCGGCAGCGGCCCGCGTCGGCAGGCGCTTGCTGACACAGCGGCAGGGACCGTAAACCCTTCCGGCTTCCCCGGCACGGGACGTGCACACCCCGCCGTTCCCTCGCCGTGTGACGTGTGGCACCATGCTGGCCACCCCACCACCGGCACAGCCCTCAGGAGACACTCCTAGTGCAGCCTTCCGCCGTCCCGGCGCTCGCCCACACCCACACCCGCCCCATCCACTGGCTCGCCACCGCGACGGCCGTCGCCGGCGTCGTGGCCCTCTCCTCGGTCCTCCAGCCCGGCGCGGCGACGGCCGCTCAGCCGTCCGCCCCCGAGACCAGAAGCGCGCCGGCGAACGCGGCTGCGCCCGACCCGGCCGCAGTGGAGTTCCCCATCGAGTGCGGCCCGGTGAAGGCCGTGGTGAAGAAGAAGGCCTCCGGCGACCTCGACGGCGACGGACACCCCGAGACCGTGGCCGTGGTCCACTGCGATTCCCCGATGGGCACTCCGCCGGACGGCGTGTACGTCCTCACCCGGGGCGCCGACGGCGGCGCACCGCGCGTGGTGGCGACCCTGCTCGACCCCAAGGACGGCACCACCGTCAGCGACTTCGCCGTACGTGACGGCGCCGTCACGGCCGCGCTCCTCGGCTATTCGTCGCCCGATGTGCCGCGTTGCTGCCCTGATGTGCACAGCGACGTGAAATGGCGTTGGCAGAACGGCGCGTTCGTGCGCTCGGCACCGGCCGGTGCCCGCAGCGTGTGAGGCCCGTGCGCCCCATGTGTGAGATATCGGACAGTAGTAACCGAACGTAGAGAAGTGGTCACTCTGCGTCTGGCCCGTACACTTCGGCCCTGTCCGAAACTCGACGCACGTGGATGCAGTCGCCCGGACACTCCTTCGCCGAGTCGATCACGTCCGTGAGAAGCGGTAGCGGAACGGGCGTTGTCGCGCCCTTGTCCTGGAGCAACTCGTCGTCGGCGCTCTTCACATAGGCCAGACCGTCGATGTCCAGCTCGAACACCTCGGGCGCGTACTGGGCGCAGATGCCGTCACCGGTACACAGGTCCTGGTCGATCCAGACCTCCAGCGCCTCGCCCTCGACCCCGGCCTCCTGCTGCACGCTCATGTCTCCTGCCGTTTCATACGTCGAGCCGTGTCGGGAATCCGGCCAGCTCTGACGGGTGTTGAACGCTTCGACCCTACCTCCGGCTGGGTTCCAATCATGTTCGCTGGGTATTCCCCTGGCGTGAGGGAGAGCGCAAGGGTGAAGATCGGACACACCCCGACCGTCTTTGTGATCTAGGGGTTTCAATCGACACCCGCCCAGGTAGGGTCTGGAAGCGTCCAGCTCCCCTTGGAGGAGGTGAGGACCGTGGCAGCCCACGACGACGACATGAACCGCGGCATCCGCCCGGGACGCGGGTCCGACGACCCGGCCGGGCAGATTGCCTACCTTGAGCAGGAGATCGCCGTCCTGCGACGCAAGCTCGCCGACTCTCCGCGACACACGAGGATTCTCGAAGAGCGGATCGTCGAGTTGCAGACCAATCTGGCCGGCGTGTCCGCACAGAACGAGCGACTCGCCAACACGCTCCGTGAGGCCCGTGACCAGATCGTGGCCCTCAAGGAGGAAGTCGACCGGCTCGCGCAGCCGCCGGCCGGCTTCGGTGTCTTCCTGACGGCGAACGAGGACGGCACCGCCGACATCTTCACCGGCGGCCGCAAGCTCAGGGTGAACGTCAGCCCCAGCGTCGAGCTCGACGAGCTCCGGCGCGGCCAGGAAGTGATGCTCAACGAAGCGCTCAACGTGGTCGAGGCCATGGAGTTCGAGCGCGTCGGTGAAATCGTCACCCTCAAGGAGATCCTCGAGGACGGCGAGCGGGCCCTGGTGCTCGGGCACACCGACGAGGAGCGGGTGGTGCGGCTCGCCGAGCCGCTGCTGGACGTCACCATCCGCGCCGGCGACGCCCTCCTGCTCGAACCCCGCTCCGGTTACGTCTACGAGGTCGTGCCGAAGAGCGAGGTCGAGGAGCTCGTCCTCGAAGAGGTTCCCGACATCGGCTACGAGCAGATCGGTGGCCTCGGCGGCCAGATCGAGGCCATCCGCGACGCGGTCGAGCTCCCGTACCTGTACCCGGACCTGTTCAAGGAGCACGAACTGCGGCCGCCCAAGGGTGTCCTGCTGTACGGCCCCCCTGGATGCGGTAAGACCCTGATCGCCAAGGCCGTGGCCAACTCCCTGGCCAAGAAGGTCGCCGAGGTGACCGGCCAGGCCGCCGGCAAGAGCTTCTTCCTCAACATCAAGGGCCCCGAGCTTCTGAACAAGTACGTCGGTGAGACGGAGCGGCAGATCCGCCTCGTCTTCCAGCGGGCCCGTGAGAAGGCCAGCGAGGGCACACCCGTCATCGTCTTCTTCGACGAGATGGAGTCCCTCTTCCGCACCCGTGGCTCCGGTGTCAGCTCGGACGTGGAGAACACCATCGTCCCGCAGCTGCTCGCCGAGATCGACGGCGTGGAGGGCCTGCAGAACGTGGTCGTGATCGGTGCCTCCAACCGCGAGGACATGATCGACCCGGCCATCCTGCGACCCGGCCGGCTGGACGTGAAGATCAAGATCGAGCGTCCGGATGCCGAGGCGGCCAAGGACATCTTCGGCAAGTACCTCACCGAGCGCCTCCCGCTGCACGCCGACGACCTCGGCGAGCACGGCGGCGACAAGGGCGCCACGGTCCAGAACATGATCCAGACGGCCGTGGAGCACATGTACGCCGAATCCGAGGAGAACCGCTTCCTGGAGGTCACCTACGCCAACGGTGACAAGGAAGTCCTGTACTTCAAGGACTTCAACTCCGGCGCCATGATCGAAAACATCGTGGGCCGTGCCAAGAAGATGGCGATCAAGGACTTTCTCGAGAAGAGTCAGAAGGGCCTTCGGGTCTCCCACCTCCTCCAAGCCTGTGTGGACGAGTTCAAGGAGAACGAGGACCTGCCGAACACCACCAACCCGGACGACTGGGCCCGGATCTCCGGCAAGAAGGGCGAGCGGATCGTGTACATCCGTACGCTCATCACCGGAAAGCAGGGCGCGGACACCGGACGCTCCATCGACACGGTGGCGAACACCGGTCAGTACCTGTAAAAGGCAGGGCGGCTGCGGGTGCCCTCGGCGGGTGCCCGCAGCCGCCTGTTTTTCAGGCCACGGCTGGAGCAACGCAATGACGCAAATGATCTCCCCACCAGCGCAAAGGCGTTCTAGGCTCTTGCGTACCGCCAAGTCGCGCAGTGCGGGGACGGGTACCGCACACGCAACCGAGCGCCAGCGGTATCTGAGTGGCGCCCACGACCGAGGGCGCCGCCGGGCAAGGAGGGCCGCATGACCGTACGGCGAGTAATGGGCATCGAGACGGAGTACGGAATCTCCGTCCCCGGCCACCCCAACGCCAATGCCATGCTCACCTCGTCCCAGATCGTGAACGCCTACGCGGCGGCGATGCACCGGGCCCGCCGGGCCCGCTGGGACTTCGAGGAGGAGAACCCGCTGCGGGACGCCCGAGGCTTCGACCTCGCCCGCGAGGCCGCCGACTCCAGCCAGCTCACCGACGAGGACATCGGCCTGGCCAACGTGATCCTCACCAATGGCGCACGGCTCTACGTCGACCACGCACATCCCGAGTACAGCGCCCCCGAGGTCACCAACCCGCAGGACGCCGTCCTCTGGGACAAGGCCGGCGAGCGGATCATGGCGGAGGCCGCGGAACGGGCCGCCCAGCTGCCCGGTGCCCAGCCGATCCACCTGTACAAGAACAACACCGACAACAAGGGCGCGTCCTACGGCACGCACGAGAACTACCTGATGAAGCGGGAGACCCCCTTCTCGGACATCGTGCGCCACCTCACGCCGTTCTTCGTCTCCCGCCAGGTCTTCACCGGCGCGGGCCGCGTCGGCATCGGCCAGGACGGGCACGAGCACGGCTTCCAGCTCAGCCAGCGAGCCGACTACTTCGAGGTCGAGGTCGGCCTCGAGACGACTCTCAAGCGCCCGATCATCAACACCCGCGACGAGCCGCACGCCGACGCCGAGAAGTACCGCCGTCTGCACGTGATCATCGGCGACGCGAACCTGTCCGAGATCTCGACGTACCTCAAGCTGGGGACGACCTCCCTGGTCCTGTCGATGATCGAGGACGGTTTCATCGCCGTCGACCTGGCTGTCGACCAGCCCGTCCGCACCCTCCACCAGGTCTCGCACGACCCGTCCCTGAAGCGCCTGATCACGCTGCGCAGCGGCCGTACGCTCACGGCGGTCCAGCTTCAGATGGAGTACTACGAGCTCGCCCGCAAGTACGTGGAGGAGCGGTTCGGGGCCGACGCCGACGACCAGACCAAGGACGTCCTGTCCCGCTGGGAGGACACCCTCACCCGTCTGGAGCACGACCCGATGAGCCTGGCCGGCGAGCTGGACTGGGTCGCCAAGCGGGAGCTCATGGAGGGCTACCGGCGCCGGGACGACCTCGACTGGGACGCGGCGCGGCTGCACCTGGTCGACCTCCAGTACGCCGACGTACGGCCCGAGAAGGGCCTGTACAACCGTCTGGTGGCCCGTGGGCGCATGAAGCGGCTGCTGGACGAGGCGGACGTCGAGCGGGCCCGTACGGCGCCACCGGAGGACACCCGCGCGTACTTCCGCGGCCGCTGCCTGGAGCAGTACGCGGACGACGTGGCGGCGGCCTCCTGGGACTCGGTGATCTTCGACCTGCCGGGCCGGGACTCCCTCCAGCGGGTTCCAACCCTGGAACCGCTTCGCGGAACGCGTAATCACGTCAAGGAGCTCCTGGACCGCTGCCGCACGGCGGAAGACCTGGTCAGGGTCCTTTCGGGCGGGTGAGCGCGTTCAGCGGGTACTCGGGTGGGGCCCGCCGGGCAGGGTGGAAAATCCCAGGTCCGGGAATCATCGAGGTGGTCCCCGTACGTTGGAGCAACTGCGGGGCCATTGTCAGACCCGGCGAGTAGGGTCTGATCTTGACCGAGCAACTGTGTCGGGCGAACCGAGCGGGGTGAGGGATATGGCGACCAAGGACACCGGCGGCGGACAGCAGAAGGCCACCCGGTCCACCGAGGAGGTCGAGGAGCAGGCGGCAGAGGCGCAGGCTTCCGAGGACCTCAAGGAGCGACAGGAGAAGCTGAGCGACGACGTGGACTCGGTTCTGGACGAGATCGACGACGTCCTCGAGGAGAACGCCGAGGACTTCGTGCGGTCCTTCGTTCAAAAGGGTGGCCAGTAAGGCGCCTGAGCCTTCATCCCGAAGGTGAACGGGGTGCGTGGGTGATGGACGAGCCGAGCGCGGAGCGCTGCGCGCGGGGCAGAGCATGACGTGATGCCCTCGCGTGCGGCGCTCCGGGCGTCGGTGGCCTCCGGAGCCCGGTGGCCCGCCCGATGTGCGTGGCGGGCAAGTGCGGCGTCGCTCCGGCGGAGTTGGTCCCGCCGGGCATGTGGATCACCGCCGAAGGACGGGTAGGGTCCGAGGCATACCGTGCCCCCGGTCGCAAGCCGGACCGGGGTTGTTCCAAGGATCGGCCCGACGTCACAGGGCGGGCTGTCGCATACGTGGAAGGAATCGCGTGGAAGCCAACACTCGTAGCACCGGGCGTCTGCCAGCTGCCTTCCTGACGCCAGGGTCTGCCTCCTTCATGGATTTCCTGTCCGATCACCAGCCCGAACTGCTGCCGGGCAACAAGAAGTTGCCGCCGGTGCAGGGCGCGATCGAGGCGCCGCACGGCACGACGATCGTGGCCGTGACGTTCCCCGGTGGTGTCGTCCTCGCCGGTGACCGGCGGGCCACCATGGGCAACGTCATCGCGCAGCGGGACATCGAGAAGGTCTTCCCGGCCGACGAGTACTCGGCCGTGGGCATCGCCGGTACGGCGGGTCTGGCCGTGGAGATGGTGAAGCTGTTCCAGCTGGAGCTGGAGCACTTCGAGAAGGTCGAGGGCGCGCAGCTGTCGCTGGAGGGCAAGGCGAACCGGCTGTCGACGATGATCCGGTCCAACCTCGCCATGGCCATGCAGGGCCTGGCCGTCGTGCCGCTGTTCGCCGGGTACGACGTGGACCGGGAGAAGGGGCGGATCTTCTCCTACGACGTCACGGGCGGGCGCTCCGAGGAACAGGGTTACGCGGCCACGGGTTCCGGTTCGATCTTCGCTCGCGGCGCGATGAAGAAGCTCTTCCGGGAGGACCTGAGTGAGGCTGAGGCCACGACGCTCGTGGTCCAGGCGCTCTACGACGCGGCAGACGACGACTCGGCGACCGGTGGTCCCGATGTCGCCCGCCGGATCTATCCCATCGTCACCGTGATCACCGAGGACGGTTTCCGCCGCCTCTCCGAGAACGAGTCGTCCGAGATCGCGCGCTCGGTTCTGGAGCGGCGTCTGGAGCATCCCGACGGGCCGCGGGCCGCGTTGCTGTGAGCGGCGGGCTGTCTTCATGAGCGTGGTCCAGTGAACCGACGGAATCTTCAAGAGAGGGACGGATAACCGGTGTCGACGCCGTTCTATGTCTCACCCCAGCAGCAGATGGCCGACCGGGCGGAGTACGCCCGGAAGGGCATCGCCCGTGGTCGCAGCCTGGTCGTGCTGCAGTACGCCGACGGCATCGTGTTCGTCGGTGAGAACCCGTCCCGTGCGCTGCACAAGTTCAGCGAGATCTACGACCGGATCGGCTTCGCGGCCGCCGGCAAGTACAACGAGTACGAGAACCTGCGGATCGGTGGTGTCCGTTACGCCGACCTGCGGGGTTACACCTACGACCGGGGCGATGTGACGGCCCGGGGCCTGGCGAACGTGTACGCGCAGACGCTGGGCACGATCTTCTCGAGTGTCGGGGAGAAGCCGTACGAGGTGGAGCTGGTCGTCGCCGAGGTCGGGGAGACGACCGAGCAGGACCAGATCTACCGGCTGCCGCATGACGGGTCCATCGTGGACGAGCACGGCGCGGTCGCGGTGGGGGGCAACGCGGAGCAGATCAGCAGCTACCTGGACCAGCGCCACCGGGACGGCATGACGCTGGCCGAGGCGCTGAAGCTGGCGGTGCAGTCCCTGTCCCGTGACACCAACGGCAGCGAGCGGGAGATTCCCGCGGAGCGGCTGGAGGTGGCCGTGCTGGACCGTACGCGGCCGCAGAAGCGCAAGTTCAAGCGGATCAGCGGGCGCCAGCTGAGCCGGCTGCTGGAGGCGGGCGGGGCGACCACGGCGTCTGAGGCCGAGGCGGATGCGGATGCGGAAGCCGAGGCGGAGGCGTCCGGGGACAGCGAGTAATCGTCCACTGCCGCGCGCCCTGGCCGTTTCGGCGGCCGGGGCCGTTTGCCTCCGCCGGTTGGGCCGGGGGCCTGCGGCGGCCTGCGCGGCTTCGGTGGGGGCTGGTGTCCCGCCTGCGCCGGTGGTGGGACGGGGTCGCGCCGGGGTGGGTGTCCGTCCTCGGAACGGCGCGATGGGGTCGGATGCCGGCTCACTGTCCGTGACGCGTCTACCGCTGCGGGCGGCCCCCCGACACGTCCCCTTCTCGCCGCGCGCGGGTGCGGCTCCGCTCAGCTGCGGGCAGTCGTGCCGCTGGGGCGGCACGGGCAGCCGCCGGCGGCACCCCGTTCTGCCGGGTTGCGGACCCACCCCGCCCCGGCAGCCGCCGGCGGCACCCCGTTCCGCCGGGTTGCGGACCCAGCCGGGCCTCACCACCAGCGGCCGAGCACCTACGGCAAGCCCGGTGGCGCCGTAGAGCCCCGTACCACCAGTCGCACCGGAATGTCCCCGCTCTGCGGCTCACGGCCCTCCAGGACGGCCAGCAGCGCCCGCATGCCCCGTTCACCGAACAGCTCGGCGTCCAGACGGACCGTCGTCAGCTCAGGGTCGATCGCCGTGGCCAGGGCCAGATCGTCCAGGCCGGTGACCGACAGGTCGTCCGGCACGCGCAGGCCCAGGCGGCGCGCTGCCTTGTACGTGCCGGCGGCCAGCTGGTCGTCGTCGCAGATCACGGCCGTGGGGAGGGGACCGGGCCGCGAGAGGGCGGCTTCGGCCGCGGCCACCGCGCCCTCGATGGAGATCGGTGAGCGGGCCGTGCGGACGGACGTACCCGGCACCTCACCCAGGCGAGCCGCCAGCTCCCGGGCGCGTACCTCGAAGGTCCAGGACGGTACGTCCGCCGCGAGGTGGAGGAACCGTCGGTGGCCGAGAGCCAGCAGATGTTCCGCGGACTGGCGGACACCGTCGGCGATGTCCAGGTTCACCGTCGCCGCCCCCAGGCTTCCCGCCGGGTCGCTGTCCAGCATCACCAGTGGCAGCGCCTCCCCGCGGATCGCAGTCAGGGCGTCCGCGGCCATCGAGGAGGCGATGACGCCGTCCAGAGCGGCCTGGGCGGAGGCGAAGGGGTCCGGGGCCGGGCCGATGCCCTCGGGGGAGGGGTAGAGGACCACGCCGAAGCCGTGTTCGGCAGCGACGCGGGTGGCGCCCGTGTAGACGCCGGCGAAGAACTCCGTGGTCAGAGCCGGGACCACCAGGAGGACCGTGCGGGTGCGGCCCAGCCGCAGATTGCGGGCGGCCAGGTTCGGGCGGTAGCCCAGGCCGCGCGCGGCCTCGCGGACCCGCTCCGCCGTGGCCTCCGAGACGCGCCCGCGCCACTTGTCCCCGAGGACCAGGGAGACCGCCGCCTGGGAGACGCCGGCGGCCTGGGCGACGTCCCGGCTCGTGGGGCGGGTGCTGCCTCGTGCCACCGTCGGGCTGCTCCTTCGTCTGGACTCGTGAACAGCGGCCATGGTACGTATGGAACTCGAAGTTATACGTAAAACCTAGGGCGGGGACATGGCCACGGGATACCTGGAGATCCTTCGGGCGCGACACGCCGCCCGGCTGCTCGTCGGCACGCTCGTCGGCCGGCTGCCCAATGCCACCGCGGCCGTCGCGATCCTGCTGTTCGTACGGGCCGAAGGCGGTTCGTACAGCCTCGCGGGGGCGTTGGTGGGCGTGTACGGCGTCGCCAACGCCGTGGGGCAGCCGGTGCTGGGCCGGCTCGTGGACCTGCGCGGACAGCCGCGTGTGCAGTTGCCGGCGGCCGTCCTGTCCGGGCTCGCCATGGCCGTCTTCGCCTTCGGCGGGATCGGGTCGCTGCCCCTCGCCTATGCCGCCGTCGCGGCCGCCGGGCTCTTCACTCCGCCCCTCGAAGGCGGGCTGCGGGCTCTGTGGTCGTCCGTCCTCCGCAAGGAGGAACACGTGCACACCGCGTACGCCATGGACGCCGTGGCCCAGGAGGTGATGTTCACCGTCGGGCCGCTGCTCGTGACGCTGTGCGTGTCCCTGTGGTCGGCCCAGGCCGCGTTGCTCGTGCTGAACGTGGTCGGGGTGCTGGGGGCGCTGTCCGTGGTCGTGTCGCCGCCCTCGCGCGCGTGGCGGTCGGCGCCGCGTGAGGCGCACTGGCTCGGTGCCCTGCGCTCGGCGGGGCTGCTGGCGCTGCTGGCGGCGTTCCTGTTCATCGGGATGGCGCTCGGGTCCATCACGGTCGCCTCGGTGCCCTACGCGGACGACCACGGGGGTGACGTCGTGTACGGCTGGCTGATGGCGGCCCTGGGGTTCGGGGCGCTGGTCGGCGGCTCCGTCTACGGGGCCCGGCAGTGGGCCGGTGAGCCCGCGCGGCGACTGCGGGTGCTGGTGGCGCTTCTGGTGGTGTGTTACCTGCCGCTGATGCTCATGCCGGACGCGGTGCCGATGGTGGCGCTGACGGCGCTCGCCGGGGTCTTCCTCGCGCCCGCCATCGCCTGCGCGTTCGTCCTGGTCGACCGGCACGCGCCGCGCGGCACGGTCACCGAGGCGTTCTCCTGGCTGGTGACGACGTTCACCGTGGGCCACTCGGTCGGAGCGGGCGTCGCGGGGCCCGTCGTGGAGACGGGCGGGGCCCTGTGGGGCTTCGCCCTGCCGGGTGTCGCGGGTGGTGTGTCCCTGCTGGTTTTGACCGCCACCGGGCGGGTACTCGCAGCTCCCGGTGGGGGAGCGGTGGTTGCCGCCGGTTCGGAAAATGATCCAAACCGTGCCGTCGAACCCCGTTTCAGTTCAGGGGATCGGGCGTAATGTTCCCTCATGGACCGCCGCATTTTCGGGCTGGAGAACGAGTACGGCGTCACGTGCACGTTCAGGGGACAGCGCCGCCTGTCTCCTGACGAGGTGGCGCGGTACCTCTTCCGCCGTGTCGTGTCATGGGGCCGCAGCAGCAATGTCTTTCTGCGAAACGGCGCCCGCCTCTATCTCGACGTGGGTTCACATCCGGAATACGCCACACCCGAATGTGACAACGTGACCGAACTGGTCACCCACGACAAAGCGGGCGAGCGCATTCTCGAAGGACTCCTGGTGGACGCCGAACGACGCCTGCACGAGGAGGGAATCGCGGGCGACGTCTACCTCTTCAAGAACAACACCGATTCGGCGGGAAACTCCTACGGCTGCCACGAGAACTACTTGGTCGCCCGGCACGGGGAGTTCTCCCGGCTCGCGGACATTCTGATTCCGTTCCTGGTCACACGGCAGTTGCTGTGTGGCGCGGGCAAGGTGCTCCAGACGCCGCGCGGTGCCGTGTACTGCGTGAGTCAGCGGGCCGAGCACATCTGGGAGGGCGTCTCCTCGGCGACGACCCGTTCCCGGCCGATCATCAACACGCGTGACGAGCCGCACGCGGACGCCGAGCGCTACCGCCGCCTGCACGTCATCGTGGGCGACTCCAACATGTCCGAGACGACCATGCTGCTCAAGGTCGGCGCCACCGACCTGGTGCTGCGCATGATCGAGGCGGGCACGGTGATGCGGGACCTCACCCTGGAGAACCCGATCCGGGCGATCCGCGAGGTCAGCCACGACATCACCGGCCGCCGCAAGGTCCGCCTGGCCAGCGGACGCGAGGCCTCCGCCCTGGAGGTGCAGCGCGAGTACTACGAGAAGGCCCTGGACTTCTGCGACCGCCGGGGCATCCGCACCGGCACCGTGGAGCAGGTCCTGGAGCTGTGGGGCCGCACGCTGGACGCGATCGAGAGCGAGGACCTCGACCGCATCGGCACCGAGATCGACTGGGTCATGAAGTACAAGCTCCTCGAGCGGTACCGGGCCAAGCACAACATGACCATGTCGCATCCGCGCGTCGCGCAGATAGACCTCGCCTACCACGACATCCACCGCCGTCGTGGCCTGTACTACCTGCTCGAGAAGAAGGGTCAGGCAGCGCGTATCTGCAACGACTTGAAGATCTTCGAGGGCAAGTCCGTACCGCCGCAGACCACTCGGGCCCGGCTGCGCGGCGACTTCATCCGGCGCGCGCAGGAACAGCGCCGTGACTTCACGGTCGACTGGGTGCACCTCAAGCTCAACGACCAGGCCCAGCGCACCGTGTTGTGCAAGGACCCGTTCCGTTCTGTGGACGACCGGGTGGAGAAGCTGATCGCCGGAATGTGAGGAAATGCGCCGGCGGTGAAATCGCCGGAACGCCACACGGGCGCCGTACGTTACAAGTACGGCGCCCTGCTCACGCCGTAGAGTTGCGCGCACGCCATCAACGAGATCGACCGATTACGAGGCCCCCACAGTGCGCCGACGCTCACTTCTCATCTCCGTACCCGCTGGACTTGCCACGCTCGCCGCATGCGGCGACGACAAGTCCGACTCGAGCAAGGCCAGCGACAGCCCGTCGCCCTCGGCGTCGGCCCCGTCCGCGGCCCCGCCGCCGAAGATCGTCGACGGTCCGCTGCCGGCGGTCACCGCGGGCACGAAGTTCGACGAGAAGCCGACGATCGCCAAGGGCAGCGGAGAGCCGTCGAAGCAGCTCGCGGTGAAGACCCTGGTCGCGGGCAGCGGCAAGGCCATCGCGGAGAACGACTTCGTCGTCGCGAACTACCTGGGCCAGGTCTGGAACACCGCCAAGGTCTTCGACAACTCCTACGACCGCAAGACCCGCCTGGCCATCCAGCTCGCCCAGGGGAAGATCATCGACGGCTGGCGGTACGCGCTGGCCGGCAAGAAGGCCGGCAGCCGTGTCGAGATGGCCGTCCCGCCCACCTGGGGCTACGGCTCGCAGGGCAACCCGCAGGCGGGCATCAAGGGCACCGACACCCTGGTCTTCGTCGTCGACGTGCAGGACACGTTCAACGCCAAGAGCTCCGCCAAGGGCAAGGAGGTCCCGCAGGACAACGCGGACCTGCCCAAGGTCGGCACCAACACCGACGGCAAGGCACCTTCCATCGAGGTGCCCAAGTCGGCCGCGCCTGAGAAGCTCGTCGCGGAGTACGTCCTGGAGGGGGACGGCGAGGAGGTCGCCGCCGACAACAGCGTCCTCGTGCAGTACAAGGGCGTCCTCTGGGACGGCGGCAAGGAGTTCGACTCGTCGTACGCCAACAAGCAGCTGGTGTCGTTCTCGCTCCAGCAGGTCGTCAAGGGCTGGGCGCAGGGCCTGACCGGCAAGAAGGTCGGCAGCCGCGTCCTCATCGTCATCCCGCCGAAGCTGGGCTACGGGGACAACCCGCAGCCGGGCAGCGGCATCAAGAAGGACTCCACGCTGGTCTTTTCGGTGGACATCCTCGCGAAGCTGTGACGCGCGGGGGATGTAAGACTGTGCGTGTTCGCCTTTCCGCAGACAAGCAGGAGCTAGAGACGTGAGCATCGACAAGCCCGAGATCGACTTCCCGGGCGGCGAGCCCCCGGCGGACCTCGAGATCAAGGACATCTGGGAAGGCGACGGTCCGGTCGCGCAGGCGGGCCAGACCGTCACCGTGCACTACGTCGGCGTGGCCTTCAGCACGGGCGAGGAGTTCGACGCCAGCTGGAACCGCGGCACCCCCTTCCGCTTCCCGCTGGGCGGCGGCCGGGTCATCAAGGGCTGGGACCAGGGCGTGCAGGGCATGAAGGTCGGCGGCCGCCGTCAGCTGACCATCCCCGCCCACCTCGCCTACGGCAACCAGAGCCCGACCCCGGCGATCAAGCCCGGCGAGACGCTGATCTTCGTGGTCGACCTGCTCGGAGTCTGAGCACGATCCGAACAGACTCGATCACGTGGGGCCCATGCCTGTTCGGGCATGGGCCCTCGGCTTTTGCCGGGCCACCGTGTGGCGGTACGGTCATCGCTCGTAAGCACCATAGGGAGGCGAAGCGCTTCGATGGCCATTGCCAAGGCCGAGCGTCTGATGAACCTGGCGCTGTGTCTGCTCGGGACGCGGCGGCCGCTCAGCAAGCGTGAGCTGCGCGACTCCATCGAGGCCTACGTCGAGGCCTTCGGCCCCGGCAACGGCTCGGGCGGCAACGACGACTCCTTCAACCGCATGTTCGAGCGCGACAAGGACGACCTGCGCGAACTCGGACTGGTCATCGAGACCGTCGAGAGCCTCGACGGCGAGGTCGGCTACCTGGCCCGCCGCGACAGCAACCGCCTCCCGCCCATCACCCTGGACGCCGAAGAGGCCGCCGCGCTCGGGCTCGCCGCCAAGGTGTGGCAGCAGGCGCGGCTCGCCGGCGCCGCCAGCGGCGCCCTCCAGAAACTGCGCGCGGCGGGACTCCCCGAGGAGGTCGACCCGTACGGGTCGCACGGCGCCCTGGAACCGCGCATCCCCGTGCACGAGGCGGCGTTCGAACCGCTGATGCTCGCCTGCCGGGACCGCAGGCCCGTCGTGTTCGACTACCGCAAGGCCACCGCCGCCCACCCCGAGCAGCGGCATGTGGAGCCCTGGGCGCTGGAGTGCTGGCGGGGCCACTGGTACCTGGCGGGCTGGGACCGTGACCGAGGCGCCGAGCGGGTCTTCCGGCTGTCCCGTATCACCGGCAAGGTCCGCTCGCGCGGCGGCCGGTACACCGCTGACGTGCCGGACGTCGTCACCGTCCGTGAGACCGTCGCGAGCTGGGCCGGGGAGATCACCGACCGCTCGGCGCGGATCCGGCTGCGCTCGGACGCGGGGTACCCCCTTCGGGCGAAGGCCACCTCGGTACGGGAACTCGGTGACGGCTGGGACGAGTTGGAGATTCCGTACGGACACGGGCTGGACGCCTGGCTGGTGGAGTTCGGGCCGGACGTGGTCGTCCTGGAGCCCGCGGAGCTGCGGGCCGACGTGGTGGACCGGCTACGGGCCGTGGCCAAGGGCTGAGGGGGAGCGGACGAGACAGTGGCAGGTAAACCGGTCAGGCCCGTGAACGCCATCGACCAGACCAGACGGATGCTCTCCCTGGTGACGTATCTGAGGGAGCGCCCCGGGGCCCGGGTCGAGGACGTCGCGCGCGCCTTCGGCATCACCGAGGACGAGCTGGTCTCCGACCTCGACGTGCTGCCCATGTGCGGCACCAGCTTCCGCGGCGGCGACCTGCTCGACATCGACACCGACGGCGAGCGCATCTGGTGGCACAACCCGGCCGCCCTGGCGGCAGAGGCGGCCGAGCCGCTCAGGCTCGCCGCCGACGAGGCCACCGCCCTGCTCGTCGCCGCCCGGGCCGTGGCCACGCTGCCCGGACTGCGCGAGAGCGACCGGCAGGCGCTGCTGCGGGCCACGGCCAAGGTGGAGACCGCGGCCGGAGAGGCCGCGGGCGCCAGCTCGCGGCTGTCGGTGACCTTCGAGTCCGAGGGCGGCGTGTTCGCGGACGTCGACCGGGCGATCGCCGAGCGCCGCCGGCTGTGGATCCGCTACTACTCGCCCGCGCGCGACGAGGTCACCGAGCGGGAGATCGACCCGATCCGCCTGGTCAGCGTCGGGCACACGTATGTCGAGGCCTGGTGCCGTCGCTCGGAGGCGCGGCGCACCTTCCGGCTGGACCGGGTCGCCGAGATCAAGATCCTCGACGAGCCGTCGGCACCGCCGGAGATCGAGCTGCGGGACTTGTCCGAGGCGCTGGTGCAGCCCGCGGCCGAGGATCCGGAGGTCGTGGTAGAGGTCGGGCCCGGCGGCCGCTGGGTCGCCGAGTACTACCCGCACGACAGTGCGGATGAGCTCCCGGACGGCGGGCTGCGTATCACTTTGCGGACCCCCGAGCCGGCGTCGCTGCGGCGCCTTGCGCTGCGGCTCGGGCGCGACGGCCGGATCGTGTCGCCGCCCGAGCTGGCTGACAGCGCCCGGCAGGCTGCCCGCGAGGCGCTGGCGGCGTACGACGGGATCGAGGCGCTGGCTGCGGCCGACGGGGTGGAGGCGGCCGAGGTGCGCGGGCCGCACGTGGTGGCGGGCGGGCCGGACGGCAGGCGAGCGTGACCCGCGGGTGCCCAGGGCGCCGACGGCCGGCTGCCAGGGCCGTCCTCCGGCACCGCCGTGCCGGCGGCGCGCGGACCTGGTCGACGCCGGTGACGAGCCGGCCCGCACCGGCGCCACCCGGGTGCCCTGAAGGCGAACGACCCGAGAAAGAGGAGCCAGGGCTGTGAGCGAGTCGGTGACGTCCGGTGCGATGGGCATGACGGTGGAGTCCGCGTTCGCCGGGATGACAAGCGTGACTCCGGTGGTGTTCCGGGCGGGCTGCCCGGACTGCCGGGGGCGCTTCGAACTCACCGCAGGCGCCCTGCGCCTCGCCATCGGCGCCACGAGCCGCACCACCTTCTACTCCTTCACCTGCCCGGAGTGTGGTGCGTCCGTCCGTAAGCCCGCGGGGGAGCGGATCGTGGAGCTGCTCACCGGCGGCGGGGTGCGGACCCTGCGGCTGCATTCGACCTTGTAGGGGTCTGGCCGTTCGATGTTCCGGGAGGGTCTAGGCTCGGCGTCATGTTCTGGCCGATGTTCGCGATTGCCGTGGGATTCGTGGGTCTCGCCGTGCTCGGGGTGCTCGCCGTGCGGGTCTTCGTCGAGGCACAGCGCCTGGGCAGCCAGGTCACGGACTCGGCGCGCCGTATCAACCGTGCCGCGGAGGACCTGGAGCGGGCGGCCGAGAGCGCGGCCCGGTCGGTGGACGCCCTGTGAGCTGTCCGGCGGGCGGCTGTTAGTCGGGCTTCGGGGCACTTCGCCCTGTCACCTCGGCGGTTCGGACAGGTACGCTGCTGGTCGCGGTCCGGTTAACGAGGCACTGGCCGCGGACGGGAGTACGCACGGGGGATGCAGAGGGATTGCCTCAGGTTTACCCCCGAGCGTTACGATCGCTGTCAGCACGATCGTTCGGACACATGTCCGACCGGTCGGACAGCACCCCACCACAGCCGCCTCGGTGAGAAGGTAAAGACTTATGTTCGGAAGGCTCGGAGCCCCCGAGATCATTCTCATCCTCGTCGTCATCATCCTGCTGTTCGGCGCGAAGAAGCTTCCGGACATGGCTCGGTCGCTCGGCAAGTCCGCCCGCATCCTCAAGAGCGAGGCGAAGGCGATGAAGGACGAGAACAAGTCCTCCACGACCCCGGCCGGCCCGCCGAACAACGACGAGCAGCCCTCGCAGCGCACCATCCAGGCAGCGCCCGGTGACGTGACCAGCTCGCGCCCGGTCAACGAGCCGACGGACACGACCAAGCGCTGACGCAGGGCCGGTGACCTCCGGCCCGCCGCACGAGATGGGAACGTGGGTTGCTGAAGTCTGCCCGCAAGAAGGAGACGGATCCCGAGGGGCGGATGCCCCTCGCGGAGCACCTTCGCGAGCTCCGCAACCGGCTCGTGAAAAGCCTGCTGGCGATCGTTGTCACGACAATCGTCGCCGCTTTCTTCTACAAGGACATCATCCAGTTCTTCACTGATCCCATCCTTGATGCGGTGGGATGCCAGTACAGCTTCGCCGAATTGGCGAAGGGCACCGAGGAAACCCAGTGTGCGCGGATCGTCCAGAACGGTCTGCTGAGCCCGTTCACCCTCGCTCTCACGGTCTCGCTGTCCTCGGGTGTGGCCCTTGCGGCTCCGGTGTGGCTGTACCAGTTGTGGGCCTTCGTGGCGCCGGGCCTGCACCGGCATGAGAAGAAGTACTCACTCGCCTTCGTGGCCGCGGGGTTCCCGCTGTTCCTCATGGGCGGGTTCTTCGCCTACTGGTCGCTGCCCAAGATGGCGTCTGTGATGCTCGAGTTCTCGATCATCGGCAGCGACAACCAGCTTCCCCTGGATGATCTCCTGCAGCTGGTCATGCGGATGATCATCGTCTTCGGACTCTCCTTCGAGCTGCCGTTGCTGCTGGTCATGCTGAACTTCGGCGGTGTCCTCTCCGGCAAGAGGATGGCCGGCTGGTGGCGCGGCATGATCATGGGCATTACTCTGTTCGCCGCGATCGCCACTCCCAGCACTGACCCGATCTCCATGCTTGCCCTGGCGGGCCCCATCTGGGTCATGTACTTCGCAGCGAGCGCGATCGCCCTCGCGAACGACAGGCGGCGTGCCCGTCGCGAGGCGGCGAAGCCGGCGGACGACGAGGCCTCGGAGCTTGATCTCACCCCGGAGGACATCGGTGAGGTCGAAGCCGTAACCACCGGCCTCGCCCTGCCGCAGCAGGCGGACACGACCCGAGACCGTGTGAACGGGTACGACGACGTCACATAGACATCGAAGCCTTCATGACCTGATCAAGACGAAGCGATAAAGAGGAGGTGCCCCCACCCAGTGCGGGTGGGGGCACCTTTCCCATACCTGCGCTCGGGTCGGTCACCCGTTCCCGGCGGGCACCTGTTCACGTCGTGGAACGTGCTGGACCTCGGCTTCGAAGCGTACTTGTGTCCTTGCCAGCCACCCACACGCAGGCGATGGCGCCGCTCTCCGTCGTCCGCTGCAGCCCCTTGCTGTTTCCCCCAGGACCAGTTGTAACAGGTGGTGCTTCCCCGGTGTACGGCATCAGCGGCGGCCGCAGCCGGCGCGGTGCCGACGAACCTCACCAGCGGTAAGCGCTTGCTGGTCAGTTCTGTGTGGCTGGCCGCTGCCCAGTGATCCGGATAATGATCGTCCTGTTGTCAGTGCGGCCCGGTACGCTCGAAAGCACGATGACAGAGGATCTCTCACCGGCCGAGCGGTACGCGGCAGCCCGTAAGCGCGCTGCCGAGCAGGCCACCGCGCTCGCCTCCTTCCGCGAGATGTACGACTTCGGCCTCGACCCCTTCCAGATCGAGGCCTGCCAGGCGCTCGAGGCGGGGAAGGGCGTGCTGGTCGCCGCGCCCACCGGCTCCGGCAAGACGATCGTCGGCGAGTTCGCCGTCCACCTCGCCCTCCAGCAGGGCAAGAAGTGCTTCTACACGACGCCCATCAAGGCGCTGTCGAACCAGAAGTACGCCGACCTGTGCCGCCGCTACGGCACGGACAAGGTGGGCCTGCTCACCGGTGACAACAGCGTCAATTCCGACGCCCCGGTGGTCGTGATGACCACCGAGGTGTTGCGGAACATGCTGTACGCCGGTTCGCAGACCCTCCTGGGCCTCGGCTACGTGGTCATGGACGAGGTGCACTACCTCTCCGACCGCTTCCGGGGCGCCGTCTGGGAAGAGGTGATCATCCACCTCCCCGAGTCGGTCACGCTCGTCTCGCTCTCGGCGACCGTGTCGAACGCCGAGGAGTTCGGCGACTGGCTCGACACGGTCCGCGGCGACACCGAGGTGATCGTCTCCGAGCACCGGCCCGTGCCGCTGTTCCAGCACGTGCTGGCCGGGCGGCGGATGTACGACCTGTTCGAAGAGGGCGAGGGCCACAAGAAGGCCGTCAACCCCGACCTCACGCGCATGGCGCGGATGGAGGCGACCCGGCCGTCGTACCAGGACCGTCGGCGCGGCCGGCTGCGCGAGGCCGACCGCGAGCGTGAGCGCAGGCAGCGCTCCCGGGTGTGGACGCCGAGCCGGCCCGAGGTCATCGAGCGGCTCGACGCCGAGGGGCTGCTGCCCGCCATCACCTTCATCTTCAGCCGCGCCGCCTGCGAGGCCGCCGTCCAGCAGTGCCTGTACGCGGGCCTCAGGCTCAACGACGAGGAGGCCCGCCACCGGGTGCGCGCGCTCGTCGAGGAGCGCACGGCCTCCATCCCGCACGAGGACCTGCACGTCCTCGGCTACTACGAGTGGCTGGAGGGCCTGGAGCGCGGCATCGCCGCCCACCACGCGGGCATGCTCCCGACCTTCAAGGAGGTCGTCGAAGAGCTGTTCGTGCGCGGCCTGGTCAAGGCCGTGTTCGCGACCGAGACCCTCGCCCTCGGCATCAACATGCCCGCCCGTTCGGTGGTGCTGGAGAAGCTCGTCAAGTGGAACGGCGAGCAGCACGCGGACATCACCCCGGGCGAGTTCACGCAGCTGACCGGCCGGGCCGGGCGGCGCGGCATCGACGTCGAGGGCCACGCCGTCGTGCTCTGGCAGCGCGGCATGAACCCCGAGCACCTCGCGGGCCTGGCCGGCACGCGCACGTATCCGCTGCGGTCCAGCTTCAAGCCGTCGTACAACATGGCGGTCAACCTGGTCGAGCAGTTCGGGCGGCACCGCTCGCGCGAGCTGCTGGAGACATCCTTCGCGCAGTTCCAGGCGGACAAGTCAGTCGTCGGCATCTCCCGGCAGGTGCAGCGCAACGAGGAAGGCCTGGAGGGCTACAAGGCCTCCATGACCTGCCACCTCGGCGACTTCGAGGAGTACGCGCGGCTGCGCCGCGAACTGAAGGACCGGGAGAACGAGCTGGCCCGGCAGGGTGCGGCACAGCGGCGTGCGGAGGCCGCCGTCGCGCTGGAGAAGCTGAAGCCCGGTGACGTCATCCATGTGCCCACCGGCAAGTACGCGGGCCTGGCGCTGGTGCTGGACCCGGGCCTGCCCGCGGGCCGTTCGAACGGTCACCGCGGTTTCGAACACCACGACGGGCCGCGCCCGCTGGTGCTGACCGCCGAGCGGCAGGTGAAGCGGCTGGCGGCCATCGACTTCCCGGTGCCGGTCGAGGCGCTGGAGCGGATGCGGATCCCGAAGTCCTTCAACCCCCGTTCCCCGCAGTCCCGTCGGGACCTCGCGTCCGCACTGCGCACCAAGGCCGGGCACATCCCGGCCGACCGGCACCGCAAGCGGCGCTCCCAGGCGGCCGACGACCGCGAGATCGCCCGGCTGCGGACGGCGCTGCGCGCGCACCCCTGCCACGGGTGCAACGACCGTGAGGACCACGCCCGTTGGGCCGAGCGCTACCACCGGCTGCTGCGGGACACCTCGCAGCTGGAGCGGCGCATCGAGGGGCGTACGAACACGATCGCGCGGACGTTCGACCGGATCGTGGCCCTGCTGGCCGAGATGGACTACCTGCGCGGCGACGAGGTCACCGAGCACGGCAAGCGGCTCGCGCGGCTGTACGGCGAGCTGGACCTGCTCGCCAGCGAGTGCCTGCGCGAGGGCGTCTGGGAGGGGCTCGGCCCTGCTGAACTGGCCGGGTGCGTCTCGGCGTTGGTGTACGAGGCGCGGGTCGGGGACGACGCGCTGGCGCCGAAGCTGCCGTCGGGGAAGGCCAAGGCCGCGCTGGGCGAGATGGTGCGGATCTGGGGGCGGCTGGACGCCCTGGAGGAGGAGTTCCGGATCTCCCAGACCGAGGGTGTCGGGCAGCGTGAGCCGGACCTGGGGTTCGCCTGGCCCGCGTACATGTGGGCCTCCGGGAAGGGGCTCGACGAGGTGCTGCGCGAGGCGGAGATGCCTGCGGGGGACTTCGTGCGGTGGTGCAAGCAGGTCATCGATGTGCTGGGGCAGATCGCGGCGGCGGCGCCGCAAGGGTCTTCGGTGGTGAAGAACGCCCGTAAGGCCGTTGATCTGTTGCTGCGGGGAGTCGTCGCCTACTCGTCGGTGGGGTGAGCTTGCTGCGCGAGTGCCGGTTGTCAGTGGTTGCTCGCGCCCACGCGGCGGAGCCGCAAATCGACACGGCCCGCACCCCTTGAGGGCGTTGTTCTGAAGTCCCTCACCCGTCGGGGTGAGGGACTTTCGCATGTCCGTTCGTCGTTACGCATCGCATTCGAATGATGGCGCAGCGTGTAAAAGTCTGAGCGTACTATCCCTTCGCGACCGGTTTCCGGCAGTTGCTGAATATGACATGGCGATGATCCGGTCGGACTAAGCTCGCCCGCAGCGCACCGGCTTGAGATGAATTCGTGCGCTTGTTCCCCAATGTGCGGAAGAGTCCTACAGCTTCATGACATACCCCTTTGCAAGTCCTGCCGAACCCCAGCCGACTCCTTTCAGAAGGCCCACATGGTGAGTGTTCAATCCCCTCCCGGTCGCGGTGAACTTCCCTACGCGCGCGTGCTGCTGCTGCCGGCCATAGCTATGGCCGTGGCGACCGGAGCCGCTGTCGCCCTGGTGACGGCGCCGGCCCGGCTCGCCGTCGGCTGGTGCGGTGGCATCGCCACCGTGCTGGTGATCGCGACAGCGGCCGAGGCGGTGCGCCGCGGCCGTGTCCTGCGGAAGCAGCGGGGCGAGCACGCCCGTCACAGCGCGCATCTGGAACAGCGGATCGCCGCCCACGAGCACGAGTTGGTCCGCTTCTCGAGGGAGATCATTCCCGCGGCGCTCCAGCTGCTGAGCACCGGAGAATCCCCCAGGGAGGTGATCCGCAAGCTCGGCCTGGCCAACCCCGAGTACCGCGACCTCCCCGCCCCGCAGGCCGAGACCCTGCTGACGGTGCTCAAGATCGTCGACCGCGAAGTGACCATGCGTGACGCCGCCGCGCGCTCCTTCGTCAGTGTCGCCCGCCGCGTCCAGGCGATCATCCACCAACAGGCCGAGGAACTCCGGGAGATGGAGGAGGACCACGGCCGCAACCCCGAGGTCTTCGACGACCTGCTGCGCATCGACCACGGCAACGCCCTGATCGGCCGCCTCGCCGACTCCGTCTCCGTCCTCGGCGGCGGCCGCCCCGGACGGCAGTGGCCCGAGCCGGTGTCCCTGTACAGCACGCTGCGCGGCGCCATGTCCCGCATCCTGGAGTACCGGCGCATCCAGCTGTCCTCCATCGCCAAGGTCAGCGTCAAGGGCATCTACGTCGAGCCGGTCATCCACGCCGCCGCCGAGCTCCTCGACAACGCCACGCGCTACTCGCCGCCGCAGACGAAGGTGCACGTCACCGCCACCGAGGTGCAGACCGGCGTCTGCATCGAGATCGAGGACGGCGGTGTCAACCTCAACGAGGAGGCACGCGCCCGGATCGAGGGCATGCTGGAGGCCGCCAAGGCGGGCGTCGACCTTCAGGACATCGGCGAGCACCCGCGCCTCGGCCTCGCAGTCGTGGGCCGCCTGTGCACGGCGTACAACATGCAGGTCTCGCTGCGCGCCTCCGCGTACGGCGGCGTCCGCGCCATCCTCATCGTGCCGAGCGGGATGATCACCCACGAGCCCGGTGTCGGACTCGCCCACGGCATCGGCGCCACCGGCATCCCCATGACGGTCGGCATCCCCGAGGGGCCGAAGCGCACGCCCAAGAAGCGCCGCCCCACCAGCCCGCGCATCCCCGCAACGGTCTCGCTGGAGGACGACGACGTCCCCGAGGTCACCGAGTGGACGTCGAACGGCCTGCCGCAGCGCCGCAGCCGGGTGAAGACGTCCCTCACCGAGCGGATCGCCCAGCAGGCCGCCTATGAGCGGGAAGACCGGGAGGCCGCCGCACGGGGCGAGGAGAACCCCTGGGCGGCGGCGGAGCCCGAGCCCAAGCCCCTGCTCGACATGAACGCCCCCGACGCCCCCGGCAAGGGCCTGGAGGCCTTCTGGGAGGGACTCAAGCAGGGCATCGAACCCGGCACCCACCCCACCGACTTCCTGCGGAACCCGACCAAGTACCTGCACCTGATCAACGACCCGGCCCCCACCGAGGCCGACGACGAGGGGGACCTCAAGTGATCCAGCAGCGAGGCAACTTCGACTGGATGCTCAAGCAGCTCGCCGACGGCGTGCCGGGCATCGAGATGATCGTGGTGCTCTCGGCCGACGGTCTGCGCATCGCCCGCTACGGCGGCGAGCCCGACGCGGCCGACCGGGTCGCCGCGGCCTGCGCCGGACTGCAGTCGCTCGCGGGCAGCATCTGCCAGGAACTCAGCGTCGGCGACGGCGAGATGAAGCTCGTCATGATCGAGATCGACCGAGGCTACTTCTACCTGATGAACGCCGGAGCCAACGCCTTCCTCGCGGTGCTCTCCGACGTGCGGTGCGAACCCGGCCGGATGAGCGCGATGATGCGCGATCTGGTCGTCCGGATCGGCGGGCATCTCACCAGTCCGCCCCGGCGGAACGGGCAGATCGTATGACTCCTCCGCAACGCCAGAGGCGCGACCCGGCCCCGGAACCGTCCACGCCCCAGGAGGGCGATGGCAAGGTCAAGAATCCGGAGCGGATGTACGTGGTGGCCGGCCCGGACGGTGAACGGGCCGAGCTCGACCTGGTGACGTTAATCGTGGCGCGTGCCACGGATCCGCCGCCCTCCGCCTCTCCCGAGCAGGCGGCGGTGCTCCGGCTCTGCGCCGCCCCCCTGTCCGTGGCCGAGCTGTCGGCCTACCTCCACCTGCCGTTCAGCGCGATGGGCGTGCTGCTCACCGAGCTGCTGACGGCGGAACTGGTGAAGGCGCGCGCCCCGATCGTGCGTCAGGCACGCACCGACCGTTCCCTCCTCGAAGCGGTGATGAATGGACTTCAAAGGCTCTGACACCATCCCGGGCCCCCGGGCCGAGGACCAGCTGCCCCACACGGCACAGGCCGCGGCCAAGATCGTGATCGTGGGTGGCTTCGGCGTCGGCAAGACGACCATGGTCGGCTCGGTCAGCGAGATCACACCGCTGACCACCGAGGAGACCATGACGCAGGCCGGCATCGGTGTCGACGACAACTTCGGTTCGGCGTCCAAGACGGCCACCACCGTGGCGATGGACTTCGGGCGGATCAGCATCACCGACGAGCTGGTGCTGTACCTCTTCGGCACACCCGGACAGCAGCGCTTCTGGTTCCTGTGGAACGGCCTGTTCGAGGGTGCGCTCGGCGCGGTGGTCCTGGTCGACACCCGCCGGCTGGAGGTCAGCTTCGACGTCATGGGGCGCCTGGAGGAACGCGGCGTGCCGTTCGTGGTCGCCATCAACTCCTTCCCGGACGCGCCCCGTTACCCCGTCGAGGAGCTGCGCACGGCGCTCGACCTCTCCCCGGACATCCCGATCATGGAGTGTGACGCGCGGCGGCGGGCCTCCAGTCGTGACGTCCTGATGACCCTCATGCGCTTCCTGCACTCGCTCGCCATGACGGGCTCGCTCACCTGATCCCGTGTCCGCGCACGCCCCACCTTCCCCCCTTACACCTGGATTCACCTCAGTTTCGGAGCGACCACTGTGACGCCTGAATCCCATGCCCCGACCGGTACGGACGCCCCCCGGACCGGCCCGCCCCCCGGCTGCCCCGCGCACGGCCTCGGGCCCGGGGGACTGCACCGGCTGCACGAGTCGGAGGACCTGGCAGCGCTGTACGAGCAACTGCGGGAGGAGCACGGCCCCGTGGCGCCGGTGCTGCTCCACGACGACGTACCGATCTGGATCGTGCTCGGCCACGCCGAGAACCTGCACATGGTGCGCTCGCCCACGCAGTTCTGCCGGGACAGCCGTATCTGGACCCCGCTCAGGGACGGCCTGGTCAAGCCCGATCACCCGCTGATGCCGCACATCGCCTGGCAGCCCATCGCCTCGCACGCCGAGGGCGACGAGCACAAGCGGCTGCGCGGCGCGGTGCAGGGCGCCATCTCGACCATCGACTTCCGCAGCCTGCGCCGCTACATCAACCGCAGCACGCAGGCCATCGTCAACCGGTTCTGCGAGCAGGGCGAGGCCGACCTCGTCGGCCAGTTCGCCGAGCACCTGCCGATGGCGGTGATGTGCGAGATCCTCGGCATGCCCGAGGAGTACAACGACCGTCTCGTCGAGGCCGCCCGCGACGCGCTCAAGGGCACCGAGACGGCGATCGCCAGCCACTCCTACGTCATGGACGCCCTGAGCCGGCTCACCGCCCGGCGCCGAGCCCAGCCGGAGGAGGACCTGGCCAGCTACCTGATCACCCACCCGGCCCGGCTGACCGACGACGAGGTCAGGGAGCACCTGCGCCTGGTGCTCTTCGCCGCCTACGAGGCCACCGCCAACCTGCTGTCCAACGTGCTGCTCACCGTGCTGATCGACCCGCGCTTCCGGGCCCAGCTCAACGGCGGCCAGATGACGGTGCCGGAGGCGGTGGAGCAGTCGCTGTGGAACGAGCCGCCGTTCAGCACGGTCTTCGCCTACTTCGCCAAGCAGGAGACCGAGTTGGGCGGGCAGCGTGTCCGCCGGGGCGACGGACTGCTCTTCGCCCCGCTTCCGGCCAACGTCGACCCGCGGGTGCGGCCGGACCTGAAGGCCAGCATGCAGGGCAACCGGTCCCACCTCGCCTTCGGCGGCGGCCCGCACGAGTGCCCCGGTCAGGACATCGGCCGCTCCATCGCCGACGTCGGTGTCGACGCGCTGCTGATGCGGCTGCCGGACGTCGAACTCGACTGCGACGAGGACGAGCTGTGCTGGACGGCGTCCATCGCCTCCCGGCACCTCGTGGCACTGCCGGTGCAGTTCGCGCCCAAGCCGCCGCAGGACGTGACGCAGACGCCGAACCACAAGCCGGTCCCCGCACAGCGCTCGGACTGGCAGATCGGCACCACGCAGTCGCAGCCCCAGCCGGCACCGGTCTCCGCACAGCCGCAGCCTCAGCCGGCTCCGGCGCAACCCCAGCCGGTTCCTGAGCCCCCACATCCGGCGGCGGAGGGACCGGCCCGCCGCAGGGGCGTCTGGCAGCGCTTCCTGAGCTGGTGGCGGGGTTACTGACCGCCCGACGGGCCGTCGTACGTCCCGGCGGCCCACCGGTCGTACGACGCCCAGGCCGCGAGCGCCCGGCCGCTGCGGAACCGGTGCTCCACGCCCGTGACCGGGTCGGTGAACTCCAGGGCCCGGGCAAGCAGTTGGAGCGGGCGCCGGAAGTCACCGGCCGGCACGGGAGCCGTGACCTCGGGGTAGAGCGGGTCACCGAGGATCGGCACGCCCAGCGCGGTCATGTGCACGCGCAGCTGATGGGTCTGCCCGGTGCCGGGCACGAGACGATACCGGGCGAGTCCGCCGGCCCCGTCCTGGCGGTGTCCGACGAGTTCGACGCGGCTGACGGCGTTGGGCTCGCCCGCCGCCTCCCGGGCCGTGAGCTCGCCGCGTTCCTTCACGATCCGGCTGCGCACGGTCCGGGGCAGGGCGAGGCCGGGATCGTACGGGGCGACGGCCTCGTACTCCTTGCGCACCCGCCGGTCGCGGAACAGCGTCTGGTACGCGCCGCGCTCCTCGGGGCGCACGGTGAACAGCACCAGGCCGGCGGTGAGCCGGTCCAGGCGGTGCGCGGCGCCGAGCGTCGGGAGGTCCAGCTCGCGGCGCAGCCGGGCCAGCGCGGTCTCGGCGACATGGCTGCCGCGCGGGGTGGTGGCGAGGAAGTGGGGTTTGTCGACGACGACGATGTGCTCGTCCCGGTACACGATCTCCAGCGGGAACGGCACCGGCACCTCGTCGGGCAGCTCGCGGTGGAACCACACGAACATCCCGGGTACGTACGGCGCGTCCGCCGCTACGACCCGCCCGTCCGCCCCGACGATCTGCCCCGCGTCGAACATCCCGTCGACTGCCCCGTCACCGGCACCGGAGAGCCGCTCCACCAGGTGCTCGCGCACCGTGGCCCAGGCCCCCTGGGCGGGCAGTCGCACGCGCACCGGGTCCACCCCGTGGCGCTGCGGCAGGGGAGCGGGCGGAATGCGGGTCCGGCGTCTCATCGCGCCCCAGCGTACGAGGGGGCGGGCAGCGGCGGAAAACCACTGGGGCCGTCCCCGGCCCCTTGCCAGGATGTGGGCATGCCCTTCCTCATCAGCCCGGTCCTGACACCCAAGGTCTTCACCGGGCGCCCGCAGCCCATCCTGGCCACCGGCGACGGACTCCACCTGCGCCGCTGGCGGAGCGAGGACGCCGCTGCGGTGTTCGAGGTCTTCCAGGACCCCGTGATGCACCAGTGGCACGCCCGGGCCGCCGACTCCGAGGAGGAGGTCGCCGGGTGGGTCCGCGACTGGCATCAGGCGTGGGAGGAGGGGCGGGAGGCGCAGTGGGCCGTCGTAGACGCGGACTCCGACCGGCTGCTGGGGCGGGTGGCACTGCGCGAGATACGGCTCGACGACGGCATGGCGGAAGTGGCGTACTGGACCGTCCCGGCGGCACGTGGCCGGGGCGTCGCCGCCCGGGCCACGACCACACTCGCCCGCTGGGCGCTCGACGAGATCGGTTTCCACCGTCTCGAACTGCTGCACGCCGTGCGCAACGAGGCCTCCTGCCGTGTCGCCTCGCGGAGCGGTTTCGCCCTCGAAGGCACCAAGCGCAGCGCCATCCTGCATCCGGACGGCTGGCACGACATGCATCTGCACGCGCGCGTGCGGGGAGACTGACCGCGGCGGGCCCGGGGCGGAGTGACGTGCTCGCGTCGCTCAGGCGGCGGGGGTGCGCTCCTGCTCCGCCTCGATGCGCGCGTTCCACTCCCGCTTCGAGGCCTGCCAGCCGTCCTCGTTGTGGCCGCGGCGCCAGTAGCCGGAGATCGACAGGTCCTCGCGCGGGACGCTCCGCTCGACGCGGAGCAACTGCCGCAGCTCCTTCACGAAGTGCGCCTCACCGTGGACGAAGGCGTGCACCCGGCCCTCGGGGAACGCAAGGCCCCGCACGGCCTCGACGAGCGCCTCGCCGAGCGGCCGGTCACCGCGGTGCAGCCAGACGACCTCCACGTCCGAGTCGATCTTCTGCTCCTCCTCGGGGCCGGAGACCTCCACGAAGGCATACGCCCTGGCCCCGCGCGGCAGTGCCTCCAGGGAGCGGGCGATCGCGGGCAACGCGCTCTCGTCGCCGACGAGCAGATGCCAGTCGGCGTCCGGGTCGGGCGCGTACGCCCCACCGGGCCCCGTGAACCGCACGGTCTCGCCCGGCTGGACGCGCGCCGCCCACGGGCCGGCCAGGCCCTCGTCGCCGTGGATGACGAAGTCCAGGGTCAGCTCCCGGTGTTCGGCGTCCCAGTGGCGCACCGTGTACGTCCGGGTCACCGGCCACTGCTCGCGCGGCAGCTCGTCGCGGATGCGCTGCATGTCGAAGGGTTCCGGATAGGTCACGCCCTCCGGCGGGAACAGCAGCTTCACATAGTGGTCGGTGCAGGAGCCCGCCGCGAAGTCGGCGAGGCCCTCGCCACCGAGCACCACGCGCTGCATGTGCGGGGTCAGCCGCTCGGTGCGGACGACCTGAGCGGAGTGCGGCTTGCGCGGCTGGCGTCCCGGTCGCTCTGCCATGAGGACCTCCCTGATTCGCATAGTTAGGCTTACCTAAGTTAGCACCTCGCCCCCACTTAACACCTCTCGGATGAGAAGTGATGAGGGCCACCGGCCTCAGGAGAGCCACCGGCCCCCGCACAGGTCACGCCGCGAGCGTCGTCAGCAGGCGCTCCAGTGACCCGCCCAGTCCCCAGCGGGCCGCCAGTGCCTCCAGCTCCGCCGGGTCGCGCGGCGTCCGCGGCACCGCCGTCGTGACGTCCGGCAGCGGTACGTCGTGCGCGACCCGGACCACCTTCGGCGCGACCGCCAGGTACGGGCGCGCCTCGTCCAGCCGCCTGCGCTGCGTCGGCGTCAGCTTCGCCCCCCGGTCATCGACCGCCGCCAGGATCCCGGCCAGGTCCCCGAACTCGGCCAGCAGTTTGGCGGCCGTCTTCTCGCCGATGCCCGGCACACCCGGCAGGCCGTCGCTGGGGTCGCCGCGCAGCAGGGCCAGATCCGCGTACCCGCTGCCGTTGACCCCATACTTCTCACGCAGCACCGCCTCATCGGTGTGCTGCAACGTGCCCACGCCCTTCAGCGGGTACAGCACGCGCACCCCGCGCGCGTCGTCCACCAGCTGGTACAGGTCGCGGTCGCCCGTGACGATGTCGACCGGGCCCTTCGCCCGTGCGGTGAACGTGCCGATCACGTCGTCGGCCTCGTACCCCGGGACGCCCACGCGCGCGATGCCCACCGCGTCCAGCACCGCCTCGATGACCGGCACCTGCGGCGACAGTGTGTCGGGCACCTCCTCCTCGTCCGGGCCGGTCGCGTGTTCCTCGGCGACGCGGTGCGCCTTGTAGGAGGGGATCAGCTCCACCCGCCAGTGCGGCCGCCAGTCGGCGTCCATGCAGGCCACGAGGTGGTCCGGCCGGTGGTCCCGGACCAGGCGGTCGATGAAGTCGAGCAGCCCGCGCACGGCGTTCACCGGCGTGCCGTCAGGTGCCTTCACCGAGTCCGGGACGCCGAAGTAGGCGCGGAAGTACAGGGAGGCGGTGTCGAGGAGCATCAGTCGTCCGGTCACGTCACGCATCATGCCGTACGCCTCCGACAGTCACTCGCCTCATATGTGACGCGCCCCACTTGCGCGTTTGGGATTCGGAATCGGGGGGAGGCGCCGTCCCGCAGCGAGGCTGGTTGCGCAGTTCAACTTTTGCGCCCTGTCCTCGCTCTGTTCTTTTGCCGTGGAAATTGAGGTGCACGTGTCAGCGAGGCTTCAGGCGGAGAGCCTGTACAAAGTGTTCGGCAGGAGACCGGACCAGGCGGTCCAGCGGCTCCGCGACGGGGTGGACCGGGACGAGCTGCGCGCCGAGGGCGTGACGGCCGCCGTGATCGACGCGTCCTTCACCGTGGAGCCCGGCGAGATCTTCGTCGTCATGGGCCTGTCCGGCTCCGGCAAGTCCACCCTGCTGCGCATGCTGAACGGCCTGCTCGAGCCGACCGCCGGACACGTGCGCTTCGACGACCAGGACCTGACCACGCTCGGCGACCGTGAGCTGCGCGAGGTCCGCTCCAAGAAGATCAGCATGGTGTTCCAGCACTTCGCGCTCTTCCCGCACCGCAGCGTGCGCGAGAACGCCGCCTACGGTCTGGAAGTGCAGGGCGTGCCCCGCGCCGAGCGCGTACGCCGCGCCGACGAGGCGCTCGCCCTGTGCGGCCTGGCCGGCTGGGAGAAGTCCTGGCCCGACGAGCTGTCCGGCGGCATGCAGCAGCGCGTCGGCCTCGCCCGCGCGCTCGCCACCGACGCCGACCTGCTGCTGATGGACGAGTCCTTCAGCGCCCTGGACCCGCTGATCCGCCGCGACATGCAGGACCAGCTGCTGGAGCTCCAGCAGAAGCTGAAGAAGACGATCGTCTTCATCACCCACGACCTGAACGAGGCCATGCGCCTCGGTGACCGCATCGCCGTCATGCGCGACGGCCGCATCGTGCAGAACGGCACCGCGCAGGACATCCTGCTGCGCCCGGCCAACGACTACGTCGCCTCCTTCACCCAGGACGTCGACCGCTCCCGCGTCCTGACCGCGGGCGAGCTCATGGACACCTCGGTCACCGGCGACGACCCCGGCTGCCACTGCCGGACCGCCACGACCGACACCCCGTTCACGGAGCTCTGCGCGATCAGCGCCCGGCTCTCCCACCCCGTCTCGGTCGTGGACGAGGACAACAAGCTGATCGGCGTCGTCCCCCGGCAGCGCCTGGTCGGCTTCCTCGGTGACGAGCGGGACGCCACCCCGGAGCCCTGCGACTCCCCGCGGGACAAGGGCGGAGAGAAGGTGACCGCCCGTGCCTAGGATTCAGCTCGGCACCTGGGTCAACGACGCCGTCGACTGGCTCACCACCCACATGGGATGGCTGTTCGACTTCTGCAAGACCGTCTTCCTCGGCCTCTACGACGGCATCAACGCCGTCCTCCAGGCCCCCCAACCGCTGCTCCTCGCGGGCATCTTCGCCGTGATCGCCTTCTGGCTGCGCGGCACTCTCGCCGGTGTCCTCGCCTTCGTGGGATTCGCGTTCATCGACTCCCTCGACCTGTGGGAGAACGCGATGATCACCCTGGCGCTCGTCCTCGTGGCGACCGTCATCGCGCTGGTGATCTCCATACCGGTGGGCATCTGGGCTGCCCGCTCGGACCGCGTCAGCGGTCTGGTCCGGCCCGTCCTGGACTTCATGCAGACGCTGCCCGCGATGGTCTACCTCATCCCGGCGATCCTCTTCTTCGGCACCGGCGCCTCCGCCGGCATCGTCGCCACCCTGATCTTCGCGCTCGCCCCGGGCGTGCGCATGACCGAACTCGGCATCCGCCAGGTCGACAAGGACCTGGTCGAGGCCGCCGACGCGTTCGGCACCACACCCCGCAACACCCTGCTGCGCGTCCAGCTCCCCCTCGCCCTGCCCACGGTCATGGCCGGCGTCAACCAGGTCATCATGCTCGGCCTGTCCATGGCCGCCATCGCCGGCATGGTCGGCACCGGCGGCCTCGGCGGCGACGTCAACCAGGCCATCGGCCAGCTCAACGTCGGCCTGGGCGCCGAGGCCGGGGTCGGCATCGTGATCCTCGCGATCTACCTCGACCGCATGACCAGCGCGCTGGGCACCCAGGTCTCCCCGCTCGGCCGCCGCGCCGCCGCCAGGCTGCGCGCCGCCCAGGGGCTGAAGATCTGGTCGTACCGGCCCCGCCCGGCCGTCGCCGTGATCGGCGTCGTCGTCCTCGCCCTCGTCTCGGGCGGCATGGGGGTCCTCGGCGGCGGCACGAGCTCGACCGCCGCGGCCGGCACCAAGGACATCGGCCAGGGCAAGAAGATCAGCATCGGCTACATCCCCTGGGACGAGGGCGTCGCCTCCACCTTCCTCTGGAAGGAGGTCCTGGAGCAGCGCGGCTACCAGGTCGAGGCCAAGCAGCTCGACGCCGGACCGCTCTACACCTCCCTCGCCCAGGGCGACGTCGACTTCCAGACGGACGCCTGGCTGCCCACGACCCACGCCCAGTACTGGAAGAAGTACGGCAAGCAGCTCGACGACCTGGGCGCCTGGTACGGCAAGACGTCCCTGGAGCTCTCCGTGCCCTCCTACGTGAAGGGCATCGACTCCCTGGCGGACCTCAAGGGCAAGGCGTCGGAGTTCGGCGGCAAGATCACCGGCATCGAGTCCAGCGCCGGCGAGATGGCCCTGCTCAAGAGCAAGGTCCTCAAGGAGTACGGCCTGGACAAGGAGTACAAGGTCGTCGACAGCTCCACGCCCGCCATGCTGGCCGAGCTGAAGCGCGCGTACGCCAAGAAGGAACCGATCGTCGTCACGCTCTGGTCACCGCACTGGGCGTACAACGACTACGACCTGAAGAAACTCAAGGACCCCAAGGGCGCCTGGGGCAAGGGCGACGGCGTGCACACGCTGGCCCGCAAGGGCTTCGCGGACGACGACCCGACGGTCGCCGGCTGGCTGAAGAAGTTCAAGATGAGCGAGAAGGAGCTCACCAGCCTGGAAGCCGAGATCAACAAGGCGGGCGAGGGCAACCAGCAGGAAGCCGTCCGCGCCTGGCTGAAGCAGCACCCCGGCTACGTCGACAAGCTCGCCCCGGTCAAGGGCACCGGCGGTAGCACGCCCGCCGAGGCCAAGCGACCGCTGAACGTGGCGTGGTTCCCCTGGGACGAGGACATCGCCGTCACGTACCTGTGGAAGAACGTCCTCGAACGGCGCGGCTACAGGATGAACCTGAAGCAGATGGACGTCGGCCCCGTCTACACCGGTCTGGCCTCGGGCGATCTCGACCTCAACTTCGACGCCTGGCTGCCCTACGCCCAGAAGAACTACTGGGACACGAACAAGGACCGGCTCAAGGACCTCGGCACCTGGTACGAACCGACCTCCCTGGAGATCGCCGTGCCCTCCTACGTCAAGGGCGTCGACTCCCTGGAGGACCTCAAGGGCAAGGCCGGCACCTTCGACGGCAAGATCATCGGCATCGAGCCCGGCACCGGCGAGATGGACCTGCTGAAGAACAAGGTCCTGCCCGGCTACGGCCTGGACAAGGAGTACGAGGTCGTCGACGGCTCCACTCCGGCCATGCTGGCCGAGCTGAAGCGCGCCTACGCCAAGAAGGAGCCGATCGCCGTCACCCTCTGGTCGCCGCACTGGGCGTACAGCGACTACAAGCTGACCAAGCTGAAGGACCCCAAGAAGGCCTTCGGCGAGGGCAACACGATCCGCACCATCTCCAACGATAAGTTCCCCGAGCAGTACCCGCAGCTCACGAAGTGGATCAAGAACTTCAGGATGAGCGAGGACGAACTCGGCGGCCTGGAGAGCGAGATCAAGGACCGCGGCCAGGGCCACGAGGAAGAGGCCGTCGCCGCGTGGCTGAAGCAGCACCCCGACATGGTGGAGCGCATGACGCCGCAGTGAGTCCGTCGCGGGGCGGGACGCGACACGCCGCGTCCCGCCCCGTACGCGTACCCTCACCCGTATCCGGACCCCCACCCGGGGCCCGGACCCACGAGCAGGATCCGGACAACCACACAGCGCTACGCCACCCCGCGAACCCCTTCTCCCTCCCTGTTCCTCCCGTAGGAGGAACAGGGACGCGGCCCCGGGGACGGCGGGTCCCCTGGCGCGAACTGTGAGGTCGCACACCGCGTTGTATGACATCGATGTGACGGGCGCATGCAACGGTTTGCCGAACATGCGTAGGGTGCAGACAACTCAACAGAAGCCGTGCGCCGGGACACCGGCGCACAGGGACCGGATCGACGGGCGAAGGAGGGAGCCGGAGCGATGGGCGACCACAAAGAACAGCCCCTTCGGGTGGGCGCGGCCGTGCGCCGGCGGCGCCGCGCGCTGGAGCTCACCCTCGCCGTCGTGGCCGAGCGCAGCGGCCTGTCGGTCCCGTTCCTCAGCCAGGTCGAGAACGACCGGGCGCGGCCCAGCACAAGCTCCCTGGAGAAGGTCGCCGACGCCCTGCGCACCACCGCGGTCGAGCTCCTCGCCGCGGCCGACCCGGCGTGCAGCGTGGACGTCGTCCGCGCCGACGACACGGAACCGCTGCCCCAGCCCCGGACCCGGTCCCTGGTGCGCGGTCACCACCAGATGCACGCCTCCGAGTTCACCGGCGACCACGACGCCGGCCGTGAGTTCCAGTACCGCAACGACCAGTTGATGTACGTCGCCGACGGCGCGGTGGAGATCGAGGCGGAGGGCCGCGCCTACCGGCTCGGCCGCGGCGACACGCTGTACCTCACCGGCGGTGTGCGGCACCGCTGGCGGGCGGCGGAGTCCGACACCCGGGTGATCGTCGTCGCCGTGGCGGAGCACATCGAGGCGGTCCGGAACCGGCCACGCCGGTGAGGGTCGTCTCGCTGGTCCCGTCGCTGACCGAGGCCGTGGCCCGGTCCGCGCCCGGCGCCCTGGTCGGCGCCACCGACTGGTGCACGCATCCGCCCGGACTCGATGTCGTACGCGTCGGCGGCACGAAGAACCCGAAGACCGAGCGGATCGTCTCCCTCGCTCCCGACCTGGTGATCGCCAACGAGGAGGAGAACCGCGCACCCGACCTCGCGGCCCTGCGCGCGGCGGGCGTCGAGGTCCTGGTGACGGAGATCCGCGACGTGCCGCAGGCCTTCCGGGAACTGGCACGCGTCCTGGACGCCTGCGGGGTGGCGGCCCGCCCGCGCTGGCTCGACGAGGCGGAGGAGACCTGGTCGTCCCTGCCGCCGCCCCCGGCCCGTCTGACGGCGGTCGTACCGATCTGGCGCCGCCCGTGGATGGTCCTGGGCCGCGACACCTTCGCGGGCGACGTCCTCGCCCGCCTCGGCGTCGACCACCTCCACGCGACGCACCCCGACCGCTACCCCCGCATCCCGCTGGAGGAACTCCGCGCCGCAGCACCGGACATGGTGATCCTCCCGGACGAGCCCTACCGCTTCACCGCCGACGACGGCCCCGAGGCCTTCCCGGGCCTGCCCTGCGCGCTCGTCAGCGGACGGCACCTGACGTGGTACGGGCCGTCGCTGGCCGAGGCGCCACGGGTACTGGGCCGGGCCCTGCGAGCAGCTCGCCCCTGAGCAGCCCGCGCACGGTGCCCACGGCGGCGGTGCCCCACGCGGCGACCAGCACCGCGTACAGCACGACCGCCGGCCCCGCGTAGGCCACGAGCCCGGTGTGCCGGCCCAGCGCCCCGGCGCCGGTGACGCAGGTGCCGACCGGGAAGGTGAACGACCACCAGGTCATCGAGAACCGCATCCCGTGCCGCCGGGCGCGCAGCACCAGGGCGGTGGCGAGGCAGAACCACAGCAACGCGAAACCCATCGCGGGCACGCCGTAGAGCACGGCGAGCACACCGAAGCCCTGGCTGTACGGCGCCGGTACGACCCCTGGGGCGACGTCCGCGAACGCCCCGGCGGCGGTCGTGGACTGCCCAGCGGCCCGAGCACCAGGAACAGCGTCGGGGTGAGGGCGAGCGGCAGCGGCCCGCCGGTGATCAGCCGTCCGAAGACCAGCGGCAGCATGACCAGGGTCGCGAGCAGGCTGAGCCCGAACAGCGCGAAGCAGACGAGGAGCAGCGTCGCCCGGGCCTGCCCGGGAGGCAGATGCGGCACCAGCGGCGGCCCGACGGCGGCCGACACCATGGGCGCGACCAGCGGCAGCAGCCAGACGGGTGTGGCCTGCCCCGGCTGGACCCGGTGCCGTACGGCCATCAGATACGGCACCGCGACGGCGGCGGCCAGCCCGAGAGCCGTACCGGCGGTGAACAGGACGGCGTCGAGCGCGACGGCCGCCCGCACGCCGATCCAGTCCCGGCCGACGGCGAGTGCGCCGCCGCCGACGGCCAGCAGGGCCATGGCGAGGCAGCCGTAGAACGGGGCCGTCGCCGGGTCGAGGAGGTGGGCGCGGGCCTGGTCCCGGTGCTGGGCCCAGTGCACGGCCCGGGCGCTGAGCAGGGTGACGAGCACGAGCAGCGAGAGGGCCCAGACACCGGCCAGCGCGCCGCGCAGCCCGGGGACGTGCGGCGACAGGGCGGCCCCGGCGGTGGCGACGACGGCGGTGCCCATGACGGTGGCGTACCAGTTGGGCCCGAGGTGACGGACGGAGACTGCGCACGGAAGGGGCTGGGCTGCGATGACCATGACTCCACGGTCGGGCCGTGGGCACCCCACCACCAGGGAGCGTGCCCCTATGGCGACATAAGCTGGGTTTATGAGCAGGACGGAAGAGCAGGGCGGGGTCCCGACCGCCGGGTCCCTGGCGCACCGGGTGCCGGATCTGGGCGGTCTGGAGTTGCTGCTGGCGGTGGCGCGGCTCGGCAGCCTCGGCCGGGCGGCGCGGGAACTCGGCATCACCCAGCCCGCGGCCAGCAGCCGGATCCGGTCGATGGAGCGGCAGCTCGGCGTGGCGCTGGTCGACCGCTCACCGCGCGGGTCCCGGCTCACGGACGCCGGTGCGCTGGTGACGGACTGGGCGCGGCGGATCGTCGAGGCGGCGGAGGCGTTCGACGTGGGGGCGCAGGCGCTGCGCGATCGCCGCGACTCACGGTTGCGGGTGGCGGCGAGCATGACGATCGCCGAGTATCTGCTCCCGGGCTGGCTGCTCGCGCTGCGCGCACAGCGGCCCGACACGGCGGTGTCCCTGCATGCCGGGAACTCGACGGTGGTCGCTGAGCGGCTGTTGTCGGACGAGGCGGATGTGGGGTTCGTCGAGGGGCTGACGGTCCCGACGGGGCTGGACTCGGTGGTCATCGCCCACGACCGGCTGATAGTGGTCACGGCTCCTGCCCACCCCTGGGCCCGACGGCGGCGGCCGCTGGCGGCGGGGGAGCTGGCGTCGACCCCGCTGATCCTGCGTGAGAAGGGCTCCGGTACGCGCCAGGTCCTGGACGCGGCGCTGGGGGGTCTGGCCCGGCCGCTGATCGAGCTGTCGTCCACCACGGCGGTCAAGGCGGCGGCGGTGAGCGGGGCGGGGCCGGCGGTGCTGAGTGAACTGGCGGTGGGGGAGGAGCTGGCGATGCGGCGTCTGGTGCGGGTGCCGGTCGAGGGGGTCGCGCTGGCGCGGGACCTCAGGGCGGTGTGGCCGACCGGTCATCGCCCTACCGGGCCCGCCCGGGATCTGCTGTCGCTGACGCGGGGGTAGTCGTCTCGCCCCCGCCCTGCTGGCCAGAGCCGGAGGAGACAGTCGACTGACGTCTGCTTTGTCCCTCAGCGGAGATGACAGGCACCTCGCGTGTACAGACGCGTCATCTGACCGAGATGTTCCTCAGCCCCGAAGGCCGCTCACGCGCTGCCCCGCGCCGTTCATTGATCGTTTGTCGGCGGTCATGCGGTCCGGAAGTCGTCCACCCGCTCGCCCTCCGCCTGGGACGGCTCGGTCCTGGGGACGTCCGGGTGCTGCTCCACTGCCGCACGCTCGGACGGTTCATCGCGCTCGCCCTCGGCCTGGGAGGGCGTGTGCGAGTACAGCCAGAGGTCGTAGTCCGAGGCTGCGGTCTTCATGGCGGGCCTCCCTTGGTCGCTCGTCTCCCATACTCCTCCCGTGCGCGCAGCAGGACCAGAGCGGCCGGCGCCGCACTTCTCACCTGCGATGCTCCAAACGGGAAGGGAAAAGAGCGCTGGGTTGCGCTGGTCATTGCGCGCACACGGCTTGACCAGCCTGCGCGCACCGGCTCAGGCCGCCGCTGCCGCTTCCACCAACGCCCGCATCACCCGCACGTCCTCCCCCATCTCCGGGTGCCACTGCACCCCCAGCACCCACCCCTCACCGGACGGCAGTTCCAGCGCCTCCACCGTGCCGTCATCCGCGTAGGCCGACGGGACGAGCCCCTCGCCCAGGCGGTCCACGGCCTGGTGGTGGTACGTCGGTACGAACGTCTCCTCCGGCACGGCACCGGCGTACAGACTCCCCGGCACCGGCTTGACGGCATGATTGCCGAAGACGCCCACGACCTCCGCGTGCCCGTCGAGGTGCTGCACCAGCGTCCCGCCCAGGGCGACGTTCAGCAGCTGCATGCCCCGGCAGATGCCCAGCAACGGCACACCCGCCACCAGCGCCGCGTCGATCAGGGCCAGCTCCCACGCGTCCCGCTCCCGCGCCGGCGGCCCGGTGCGCGGATGCGGCTCGGCGCCGTACCGTACGGGCTCCACATCCGGCCCGCCCGCGATGACCAGCCCGTCCAGCCGGGCCACGGCCGCGGCCGCGTGCGCGGGGTCGTCCGGCGGGAGCATCGCGGCCAGGCCGCCCGCTCGCTGCACGAGCCGGGGGTAGCCGACCGGCAGCAGCGCGGCCTCCAGTTCCCACACTCCCCAGCGCGCACCGGACTCCAGATAGGTGCTGACACCGATCAACGGCCTGGCCACGAGAACCCCCTCAACAGTCGACGTCTCAGTCCCGTGTCAACTCTGCCTCGGCCGCGGCCAGCGCGGCGAACTCCTCCTCCGGCGCCTGCGCCACCAGCCGCTTCCGGCTGTACAGCCCGAAGTACGCGAGGGCCACGACGTACACCGCGAGCGCGATGAACGCCGCCGTCACATCCACCAGGAACGTCGCCACCAGCGCCGCACAGGCCAGCACCAGGGCGACGGAGGAGGTCAGCACCCCGCCGGGCGTCCGGTACGGCCGCGGCAGCTCCGGCTCGCGGCGGCGCAGCACGATGTGCGAGAGGGACATCAGCGCGTAGGAGATGGTCGCGCCGAAGACCGCGATGTTCAGCATCCGGGCGCCGTTCCCGGACACCGCCGCCAGCAGGAAGCCGATCGTGCCGGGCACCAGCAGGCCCAGGTACGGCGCCTTGCGGCGGCTGGTGAGGGACAGGAAGCGGGGCAGGTAGCCCGCGCGGGACAGGGCGAACAGCTGGCGCGAGCCCGCGTAGATCAGGGAGAAGAACGACGCCACCAGGCCGGCCAGGCCCGCGTAGTTGACGATCCGGCTCAGGGTCGTCGCCTCGCCGTCCGGCTGGAGCGCCTCGACCAGCGGGTTGCCCGCCTCCTGGATCGCCGCGGAACCGCGTGCTCCCGCCGCCGCGACGAAGGTCACCACCGCCAGCACGACCAGGATGCCCATCGACCAGCGGATCGCCTTCGGCAGCGTACGGGCCGGGTCCCTCGTCTCCTCGGCGGCCAGCGGCACGCCCTCGACGCCCAGGAAGAACCACATGCCGAACGGGAACGCCGCCCAGATGCCGAGCAGGCCGAACGGGAGCCAGGAGTTCGACCCCGCGGCGGAGGAGTCGACCGGGATGTCGTCCAGTGAGGCGAAGGAGAACTCGGGCAGTGCCGCCAGCGCGAACACGACCAGGGCGACCACCGCGATGCCCGTGACGACGAAGCTGAAGCGCAGCGCCTCGCCCACGCCCCAGAGGTGGATGCCGAGGAAGATCGCGAAGCAGACCAGGTACACCGGCCAGCCGGACTCCAGGCCGAACAGGCCCAGCGATGCGACGTAGTCGCCGATGAAGATGACGATGGCGGCGGGCGCGAGGACGTACTCGATGAGGATCGCCGTACCGGTCAGGAAGCCGCCCCACGGGCCGAGCGCCCGCCGGGCGAAGCCGTAGCCGCCGCCCGCCGTCGGCAGGATCGAGGACAGCTCGGCGAGGGCGAAGACCATGCACGCGTACATCGCGCCCATGAGCACCATGGCGATCGCCAGGCCGCCGAAGCCGCCCTCGGCCAGGCCGAAGTTCCAGCCCGAGTAGTCGCCGGAGACGACGTAGGCGACGCCGAGTCCGGTGAGCAGCACCCAGCCGGCGCTGCCGCGGCGGAGCGCCCTGCGTTCCAGATAGTCGTCCGCCTGCACGGCGGCGGGTGTGCTGGTGGATTCCTGGGACATGGGCAGACTCCCCACGGGAGGCGGACACGGGGTCGAGAGGGTTCGACCCAATGGAATGGATCCATACCTTTGCCGTGTCCGCTACAGGAAGGCAATACCCCTGCGTTAATCACCAGTAAATCCTCGCAACGCCGGGACCCGTCCCGGCTCAGCCCAGGAAGCCGCGCAGCAGCGCCGCCGTCCCCGCGCAGTGCTCCCGCATCATCTCCCGTGCGCCGTCCGCGTCCCGGTCCAGCACCGCCTCCACCAGGGCGGTGTGCTGCCGCTGCGAGTGCTCCAGGTTGCGCACGAGCAGCGGGATGCAGTCGAGCAGGTCGTTGACCGTGGCCCGAACCGCCGCGTACTGCGCGGTCAGCGTCGGCGAGCCGCACAGCTCGGCCAGCGTGAGATGGAGCAGCGTGTCCTGCCGCCGGTAGTCGCCCAGCGGCGCGTCGTGCGTGCGGGACAGCGCCTGACGCAACCGTTCCTCCTGCTCGTCCGACAGGCCGTGCGTGGCGCACAGCCCCGCCGCGCCCACCTCCAGCACCTCCCGGAACCGCAGCATGTCCTCTATGTCGACCTCGGCGATCCGGCGCCGTAGCTCGTCCTCGCCGCCGGCGTCGTGACGCGGCAGCACGAACGTGCCGCCGTACCGGCCCCGCCGCGACTCCACCAGGCCCTGGTCCTGGAGCACCTTCAGCACCTCGCGCAGCGTCACCCGGCTGATCCCCAGCCGCTCCGCCAGCTCCCGCTCGGCCGGCAGCCGTTCGCCCCCCGGTACCAGGCCCAGCCGTACGACCTGGAGGATCTGCTCCAGTGCCTCCTCGAAACCGTTGCCCGCACGCACCGGCCGCAGCACTGGCGTCAGCCCGTCCCGCGTCTCGCCGCCAGCTTCCTCCGGCATGTGGCCGTACCCCCTTCCCAAGCAATGGTTCTCAGGAATACCTTATGGCTTCCGGCGGAACCAGAGCCAAGGAGGCCCTCCCGTGGCAGACCGCACACCCCCGCTGAGCGTCGAGGAGCTGCACGCCCTCGTCGCGGGCGGTGAGATCGACACTGTCGTCCTGGCCTTCCCCGACATGCAAGGGCGGCTCCAGGGCAAGCGGTTCGCCGCGCGCTTCTTCCTGGACGAGGTCCTCAAGCACGGCACCGAGGGCTGCAACTACCTGCTCGCCGTCGACACCGAGATGAACACCGTCGACGGCTACGCGATGTCCTCCTGGGACCGCGGCTACGGCGACTTCGCCATGCACCCGGACCTGGCCACCCTGCGCCGCGTCCCCTGGAACGAGGGCACGGCCATGCTCCACGCCGACCTCGCCTGGAACGACGGCTCGCCCGTGGTCGCCGCGCCCCGCCAGATCCTGCGCCGCCAGCTGGAGCGCCTCGCCGAGCTCGGCTACACCGCCCAGGTCGGCACCGAGCTGGAGTTCATCGTCTTCAAGGACACCTACGAACAGGCCTGGGACAGCAACTACGCAGGCCTCACCCCGGCCAACCAGTACAACATCGACTACTCGGTCCTCGGCACCGGCCGCATCGAACCCCTGCTGCGCCGCATCCGCAACGAGATGGCGGCCGCCGGCCTCACCGTCGAGTCCGCCAAGGGCGAGTGCAACCCCGGCCAGCACGAGATCGCCTTCCGCTACGACGAGGCCCTGGTCACCTGCGACCAGCACGCCGTCTACAAGACCGGCGCCAAGGAGATCGCCTCCCAGGAGGGCATGTCGATCACCTTCATGGCCAAGTACAACGAGCGCGAGGGCAACTCCTGCCACATCCACCTCTCGCTCGCGGACGCCGACGGCCACAACGCCATGGCAGGGGACGGCGAAGGCGGCATGTCGGACGTCATGCGCCACTTCCTCGCCGGCCAGCTCGCCGCGCTGCGCGACTTCTCCCTCCTCTACGCCCCCAACATCAACTCCTACAAGAGGTTCCAGCCCGGCTCCTTCGCCCCGACGGCCGTCGCCTGGGGCTACGACAACCGCACCTGCGCGCTGCGCGTGGTCGGCCACGGCCGCTCGATGCGCTTCGAGAACCGGCTGCCCGGCGGCGACGTCAACCCCTACCTCGCCGTGGCCGGACTGGTCGCGGCCGGACTGCACGGCGTCGAGCAGAAGCTGGAGCTGCCCGAGCCCTGCCCCGGCAACGCCTACGCCGCCGACTTCGCCCACGTTCCCACCACCCTGCGCGAGGCCGCCGAGCTCTGGGAGAACAGCCCCATCGCCAAGGCCGCCTTCGGCGACGAGGTCGTCGCGCACTACCGCAACATGGCGCGCGTCGAACTGGACGCCTTCGACGCCGCGGTGACCGACTGGGAGCTGCGCCGCTCCTTCGAACGCATGTGAGGTCCTACTTGTCTTCCGAGCACCTTCTGGAAGTACTGAACCCCGCGACCGAGGAGGTCATCGCCGCCATCGCGGCGGCCGGCCCCGCCGACGTCGACGCGGCCGTCACCCACGCCGCCAGGGCACAGCGGATCTGGGCCGCCCTCACCCCCGGCGACCGCGCCCGGCACTTGCGCCGCTTCGCGGCCACCGTCGACGAGCACCTGGAGGAACTGGCCCGCCTGGAGGTCCGCGAGGCCGGCCACACCATCGGCAACGCCCGCTGGGAGGCGGGCAACGTCCGCGACCTGCTGGACTACGCGGCCGGGGGAGTGGAGCGGCTCACCGGCCGGCAGATCCCGGTGCCCGGCGGCCTCGACGTCACGATCCTCGAACCGCTCGGCGTCGTCGGCGTGATCGCGCCCTGGAACTTCCCCATGCCGATCGCCGCCTGGGGCACGGCCCCCGCCCTCGCGGCCGGCAACGCGGTCCTCCTCAAGCCCGCCGAGACCACCCCGCTCACCGCGCTGCGCCTCGCCGAACTCGCCCTGGAGGCCGGGCTCCCGGAACACCTCTTCCAGGTCCTGCCCGGACACGGCGACATCACCGGCGACGCGCTGGTACGGCACCCCGGCGTCGCCAAGATCGTCTTCACCGGCTCCACCAGGACCGGTCGGCGGATCGCGGCGCTCGGCGCCGAGCAGATCAAGCCCGTCACCCTCGAACTCGGCGGCAAGAGCCCGAACATCGTCTTCGCCGACTCCGACCTGAAGGCCGCCGTCGACCCCTTCTCCTTCCTGGACAACTCCGGCCAGGACTGCTGCGCCCGCACCCGCATCCTGGTCCAGGAGCAGGTCTACGACGAGGTCCGCGAGCTGCTCGCCGAGACGCTGGCCGCCGTGGTGGTGGGCGACCCGGCCGACGAGAAGACGCAGATGGGCCCGCTGATCTCCCGGCAGCAGCTCGACCGCGTCCGGGGCTTCGTGCCCGACGACGCCCCGGCCCTGCGCGGCAGCGCACCCGAGGGGCCCGGCTTCTGGTTCCCGCCGACCGTGCTCACCGGGGAGCGGCCCGACTCGGCGGCGGCCTGCGAGGAGATCTTCGGCCCGGTCGCCGTCCTGCTGCCCTTCACCGACGAGGCCGACGCGATCCGGCTCGCCAACGCCACCCCGTACGGCCTCTCCGGCTCCATCTGGACCCGGGACGTCGGCCGTGCCCTGCGTGTCTCCCAGGCCGTCCGCGCCGGCAACCTGTCCGTCAACTCCCACGCCAGCGTCCGCTACTGGACCCCCTTCGGCGGCTACAAGCAGTCGGGCGTCGGCCGCGAGCTCGGCCCCGACGCCCTGGCCGCCTTCACCGAAACCAAGAACGTCTTCATCAGCACGGAGGGCCCCGCACAGTGACCGCTCAGGAAAGCATCTGCCGCCGGCTGGTCGGCCGCAGCGCCGTCGTCACCGGAGCCGGCAGCGGCATCGGTCTCGCCGCCGCCCGCCGCCTCGCCTCCGAGGGCGCGCACGTCGTCTGCGGCGACGTCGACGAGGTCCGCGGCAAGGCGGCCGCCGAGGAGACCGGCGGCATCTTCGTGAAGGTGGACGTCACCGACCCCGAGCAGGTGGAGGCCCTCTTCAGGACGGCCCACGACACCTACGGCAGCGTCGACATCGCCTTCAACAACGCCGGCATCTCCCCACCCGACGACGACTCCATCCTGGAGACCGGGCTGGAGGCCTGGAAGCGCGTCCAGGAGGTCAACCTCACCTCCGTCTACCTCTGCTGCAAGGCCGCCATCCCGTACATGCGGCGCCAGGGCAAGGGCTCGATCATCAACACGGCGTCCTTCGTGGCGAGGATGGGCGCCGCCACCAGCCAGATCTCGTACACGGCCTCCAAGGGCGGCGTCCTCGCCATGTCCCGTGAGCTGGGCGTGCAGTTCGCCCGGGAGGGCATCCGGGTCAACGCCCTGTGCCCCGGGCCGGTCAACACCCCGCTCCTCCAGGAGCTGTTCGCCAAGGACCCGGAGCGCGCCGCCCGCCGCCTGGTGCACATCCCGCTGGGCCGGTTCGCCGAGGCCGAGGAGATCGCCGCCGCCGTGGCCTTCCTCGCCAGCGACGACTCCTCCTTCGTGAACGCCACCGACTTCCTGGTCGACGGCGGGATCGCGGGGGCGTACGTCACACCCCTGTAAGAGGCCGGTCCGGACGGCCGGGAACTGGCTCTACAGTGCCGGGATGAGCATGACGCCACCGCCCGGCTGGTATCCCGACCCGCACGGCCCGCATCTGGAACGCTGGTGGGACGGCACGGCCTGGACCGAGCACCGCCGTGCGCCCGAGGCCCCCACGGGCCCGGTGCCCCCGCCCCCGGGCGGCGGCACCGGGCGCGGGAAGGCCGTCGCCCTGATCGCCGCCGGGGCCGTCCTCGTCGCGGCGATCGTCACCGGAGCCGTCGTGCTGGGCGACGACGGCGACGGCACGGAGACGAGGACGGCCCCGACATCCGCGCCCCCGGCCACGACCGGCCCGCCGGAGCCGACTCCCGAGGCGTCCACCTCCGAGCCGTCCGCCGACGACCCGGCCGTCGTCGAGGACCAGCTCAACGGCGTCACCTTCCCCCTGCTCGACGGCTGGGCCCGGCCGCAGTACGTGGCGCAGGACGACGTCGTCATGACGACCGACGGCACCTACGACTGCCCCGGCGGCGTCGGCCTCTGCCGCCACGGCCTCGTCTTCTCCCGCACGGTGACCGAGAACGACGAGAAGTCCCCCGAGGCCCTCGCCAAGGCGGACATCAAGGACGCCGCCGACGAGGCCTACGACCGCGACCAACTCGGCCGCGAGCTCTACGGGGGCATCGAGTCGCACCAGGTCGTCAAGTCCGGGCCGGTCGCGGTGGCCGGCCGCGCCGGGTACCTCGTGCGCTGGCGCGTGCGGACCGCCAAGGGGCCGGGCGGATACGTCCAGTCGCTCGTCTTCCCGTCCAGCGTCGGCACCGAGGCGCCCGTCCTCGTCCGCTACGTCTTCGACGCGGGCGAGGACGGACCGCCGCTCGCCGACATGGACCGCATCACCAAGGGCATACGGCCGTTCGGCGACGCGGACACGGGCGGCGGCGTGGGCAGCAGCATCGGCCCGTCGGACTGAACGCGGCTGACCGGTACCGACCTTGGGCCGGCTACAGGAACGTGTGGCCCTCGCCGCGGTACGTCGGCACGGTCGCCGTCACCGCGTCCCCCTCGACCAGATGCAGCACGTCGAACCGCTCGCACAGCTCACCGGCCTTCGCGTGCCGGAACCACACCTTGTCACCGATCAGCAGGTCGTCGGCGGGCGAGCCCAGCAGCGGCGTCTGCACCTCGCCGGCCCCCTCCTGAGGGTCGTAACGCAGCCCCTCCGGCAGATACGGCACGGGCAGCCGGTCGGGCCCGGCCGCGCCGGAGGCGGGGTACCCGCCGCCGAGGACCGTCACCACCCCGACGCCCGGCCGCCGTACGACGGGCTGGGCGAAGAGGGCCGCCGGACGGCCGCTGAACGACGTGTAGTTGTCGAACAGCCGCGGCACGTACAGCCCCGACCCGGCGCCGATCTCGGTCACCGCGTCCTCGGCCGCCGTGTGCTGCACCGAGCCGGTGCCGCCGCCGTTGACGAACTCCAGCCCCGGCACGACGGCCCGCACCGCGCGCACCACCTCCGCACGGCGCTCGGCGAGTTCACGCTTGGCGGCGGCCTGCATCAGCCGGACGGCACGGGACCGCAGCGGCCGTCCCGCCACCGCGTCCCCGACACCGGCGACGTGCCCCTCGTACGCCATGATCCCCACGACCTCGAAGCCCGGCCGGCGGGCCACGGCCCGGGCCACGTCGGCGACCTCGGCGGGGGAGTGCAGCGGCGAACGCCGGGCCCCGACCCGTACCCGCCCACCGAGCAGCTTCAGGGAGGTGTCCAACTCCAGGCAGACGCGCACGACTTCACGCCCACCGCCCCGCGACGCGTCGATCAGGTCGAGCTGGGCGACGTCGTCGATCATCACGGTGACGGCGGCGGCGAGCTTCGGATCACCGGCGAGTTCGGCGTACCCGGCCCGGTCGGCGGACGGGTAGGCGAGCAGCACGTCGTCGAACCCGGACCGGGCCAGCCACAGCGACTCGGCGAGGGTGAACGACATGATCCCCGCGAAACCGTCCCGGGCCAGGACGCGTTCCAGCAGGGCCCGGCACCGCACGGACTTGCTGGCGACCCGGACGGGCTTGCCCCCGGCGCGACGGACCAGATCGGCGGCGTTGGCGTCGAAGGCGTCCAGGTCCACGATCGCGAGAGGGGCGTCGAGATGGGCGGTGGCCCGGTCGTAACGGGCCCGGTCGGAGGCGCGCGCAGTCATGAACGCAGCCTGCCAGACAGGATTACCGCAGGGTAGGGGGACGTTCCGGGCAGATGCCCCGGGCTCGTGGACTGGTTCCCGTTCGCGCAGGAACACGCCGTAGAGTGACGCGCACGTACGGCGGAGCGGCGCCGGCCGGACTTCCGCGCTGGGATGACGCTCCATCCGTACGGGTATGTGTGCCCGGGACGACTCAGTGCCGGGCCTCGGGCAGGACGACACCGGCCCGCGCATTACGCAGCGGCCCGGGTACGAGGAAACGGGGGGTGCATGAGCACGGAAGCACAGCGTGCCTCTTTCCCCCCACGTCCCAGCACTCCGCCACGCCCTTCGCGCCCCCCGTCCTCGCCCGAGGACGCCCGGACGGCATCTTCCGACGCGACCACGGGTGACACCCCGTCGGTTTCGGACGACCGGGGGCGTTCCGGCGTGCGTGGGCCGAGTGCGGGGACGCGGCGCCCGTCGCCGGAGCGGGACACGGACTCGTCAGGATCTGCCGCCGCCGGGCAGGAAACGGCTGCTCCCGCGGCCTCCGGCGGGACCGACGGCTCGAACGGCCGCCCCCGTTTCCCCAGTTTCGGCGACACCATGGCCCGGCGTACCGAGCCCGCCGCACCCCGGCGTACCGAGCCCGCCGCCCCGCCACCGCCCCGCGCCTCCGACCGCTTCCCGGACGCGCAGCACAGCGTCGGCCGCGTGACGCGATCCGAGCCGAACAGGCCGTCCACCCCACCCGACGCCCCTCCGCGACCGCGTCACCTCCCCACGCCGGGCTCGTCCGACCGTCCGGGGCGTCCGGATGCTCCGGGCGGGGCCTCGTCGGAGACGGCCGGCCGGCCGGGGTACGCCCCCACGTCACGCCGTACCGGTGCCCCCGCCGAGAACTCCTCGGAGACGACCGCCCGCCTGCGTCCGGTCCCCGCCGGCCCGTCACCCGCCGAGCAGGCCGAGCGCCCGGCCTCCGAGCCTGCTGAACCCTTCGGCCGCCCCCGTCCCGCGCGGCCCGGTGTGCCGCCGCGCCCCTCGCGGGAGCCGCAGGTCGGTGCCGACGCCGGCACCGGTGCCACTACCGGGCGTGGCATGCGCATGCCCTCGGCGCCCGCTCACCGGCCCGCCCCCGGCCGGCAGCCCGCCCACAACCCCACCAACGTCTCTCCCGACCCGTCCCTGTCCTGGAGCGCCCCCCTGTCCCCCGGTCCCGCTCCCGCCGGCGCACGCCCCGTCGTGTCCTTCGGGGAGCCCGAGGGATACGACGCCGACGCGCGGCCCCGGCCGCTCGGGCGGCGCGGGGCGTCACAGGCAGCCGCTGCCGCCGTCTGTCTCGTGCTCGGGCTGGGGCTCATCTCGGGCGCGGTCACCGGGAGCTGGCTCGTGGGGGACTCCGGGGAGGAGGGCTCGCGCTCCACCTTCACCACGGCCGGCAGCCTCTGGCACAGCGTTCCCGTCGACCAGCTCTTCCCGCCCATCGTGCAGGGTCAGGGCGCCGGCCCCGGCGGTGCCGACCGCACCTGGACCCGTATCGCCGTCGCCCCGGACAGCGGCTGCAAGGACGCCTTCGACCCCCTGCTGCGCAAGGCTCTCGCCCCCGTCGGCTGTGAGCGGCTCCTGCGGGCCACCTACACCGACGCCACCGAGAGCTACGTGACCACCGTCGGCCTGCTCTTCACCGAGGCCGACGCCACGGGCATGACCTCCCTCGCGAACCGTTTCCGCAAGGAGCGCCTGGACCGGCGCAGCGACCTGATGCCCCTGCCGTACGCCGCGAAGGACACGCCCGCCGCCGACTTCGGCGCGGAGCAGCGCGCCGCCTGGACCGTCTCCGTGCTGACCGAGGCCCCGGTCGTCGTCTACGCCGTCTCCGGCTGGGCCGACGGCCGCACCGTCGACGACCCGCAGCCCGCCGAGGACGCCATGGAGTCCGGCGCCACCACCGCCCCCGCCCAGGCCGGCCTCGGCAACGAGGCACAGGGCCTCGCCGACCGCGTCGAACGCGGCCTGCGCAAGAACGTCCGCTCGGCCACGGAGCAGCCGTCGTGAAAGCCGTCATGTCCCGCGCGGGCGGGTTCCTGAGTGTTCTCCTCGCCGCCGGCCTCGTCCTGGTCCCCTCCGCCACCGCCCACGCCGACGGCATCCGCGCCCAGCAGTGGGCCCTGGAGGCCATGCACACCCAGGAGGCCTGGCGGACCACCAAGGGCGAGGGCGTCACCGTCGCCGTCCTGGACACCGGTGTCGAGGCCGACCACCCCGACCTGATCGGCAACGTCCTCACCGGCAAGGACCTGATCCGCTTCGGAGCCGAACCCGGCGACCGCGCCTGGGCCCGGCACGGCACCGCCATGGCCGGCATCATCGCCGGGCACGGACACGGCCCGGGCAACGCCGACGGCGTCCTCGGCATCGCCCCCGAGGCGAAGATCCTCCCCGTCCGCGTGATCCTGGAGGACGGCGACCCCTCCCGCGCCAAGGCCCGCAGCACCCGCGGCAACGCCCTCGCCGAGGGCATCCGCTGGGCCGCCGACCACGGCGCCGACGTCATCAACCTCTCCCTCGGCGACGACTCCGCCTCCGCGCACCCCGAACCCACCGAGGACCAGGCCATCCAGTACGCCCTGAAGAAGGGCGTGGTCGTCGTCGCCTCCGCCGGCAACGGCGGCGAGAAGGGCGACCGCATCTCCTACCCGGCCGCCTACCCGGGCGTCATCGCCGCCACCGCCGTCGACCGCGCCGGAACCCGCGCCCCCTTCTCCACCCGCCGCTGGTACGCCACCGTCAGCGCCCCCGGCGTCGACGTCGTCATCGCCGACCCCGACCACAAGTACTACGAGGGCTGGGGCACCAGCGCCGCCGCCGCCTTCGTCTCCGGCGCCGCCGCCCTGGTCAAGGCCGCCCACCCCGGCCTGACCCCGGCCCAGATCAAGTCGCTCCTGGAGGACACCGCCCGCAGCGCCCCCGCCGGGGGCCGCGACGACTCCCGCGGCTTCGGCTTCGTCGACCCGGCCGCCGCCATCAAGGCCGCCGACCGGCTGAAGCCGCAGGGCCTCCGCTCGGCGGCGTACGGCGCGAAGTACTTCGGCAGCGGCCCGGACGCGATCGGCTCCGGAGCCGACACCGCCGACTGGGCCGCGCCCCTCGCGGGCGGCGCCGGCGGCGTGCTGCTGATCGCGGCCGTGGTCCTGTGGCGCGGCCGCCGCGCCGGCCACGACGACTTCTAGTGCCCCGGCAGGCAACGTTTGCCCGTCAAGGAGCGGCGTCCGGTGCGGCGAGAGGGCGTACCGGGCGTCGCGACGGGGCGAACGTTGCCTGCCGGGGCACTAGCGCCGGGCAACAGGACCGCCCGCCGAGGCGACGGCACCCGGCCGATAGGGTCGACGACCGTGGCGAACAAGAACATCCCCGACTCCGGCTTCTCCGACGACGACGGCTCCGCCGACCCCCGGCTGAGCGCGGCACTCGGCGCCTGGTCCGAGGACCGCGGTGCCGTGGGCCCGGTCCTCGACGCCCTCAAGGGCGCCCGGCTGCTCGTCCCCGTCGTGGCCGTGCTCGGCGAGGTCGAGGAGGACGAGCGGGGACTGCGCCGCGAGAAGACCAGCGACATGGCCGTACCGACCCTGAAGGCCGGGAACCGCACCGCCCTCCCCGCCTTCACCTCCACGGACTCCCTCGCCCGCTGGGACCCGGCGGCGCGCCCCGTCGCCGTACCCCTGCACCAGGCCCTCCAGGCCGCCGCGCACGAGAAGGCGGACACGATCGTGCTCGACCTGGCCGGGCCCGTGCCCTTCGAGCTGACCGGTCCCGCCCTGCTCGCCCTCGCGGAGGGCCGCACGACCACCGACCCGCTCGCCGACCCGGCCGTCGTCGAGGCCGTACGCGAGGCCGTGGCCGCCGAGCCCGCCGTTCTGCGCGCCCACCTCGGGCCCGGCCAGGCCGACGGCACCCTCGCCCTGGTCCTGGACCCGTCCGCCGCCCCCGCCGAAGCCGCCCGGGCGGTCGCCCGGCGCCTCGCGGCCGACGAGACACTGAGGGCCCGCCTGGTGCGCGGCCTCGACCTGGCACTCCTGCCGGCCGGGGCGACGCCACCGGGCGAGCCCTTGTACGAACGCTGAGTAGCCTGAGCGGGCCGGCCGTACTAGCCGTAGACCGGGCCCGTGTACTTCTCGCCCGGGCCCTTGCCCGGCTCGTCCGGGACGAGCGACGCCTCGCGGAACGCCAGCTGGAGCGACTTCAGGCCGTCTCGCAGGGGTGCCGCGTGGAACGAGCTGATCTCGGTGGTGGACGCGTCCAGCAGACCGGCCAGCGCGTGCACCAGCTTGCGGGCCTCGTCCAGGTCCTTGTGCTTGTCGCCCTCCTCGGTCAGACCAAGCTTCACCGCGGCGGCGCTCATCAGGTTGACGGCGACCGTCACGATCACCTCGACCGCCGGGACCTCGGCGATGTCGCGGGCCATGGCGTCGAAGTCGGGGGACTCAGGAGGGGTCTCACTCATGCCCCACACGATAGGCGCAGGCCGGGGCGGGCGACGTACCAGGCCCCGGGGCGCCGCAATTAGCCGTTCCTGGCCAATGCTGGTAATCTCGTGTAACGACCGGTCGGACCCGTATGCCTAGCGGCCCGCGAGCCCGACCCACAAGTGGAGGCTTTCGAACTCCCACCTGACCGCCCCCAGGGCGTCGGGTCACCGGTCAGACGGTCCCGTCCCAGCGGCGGCGATCCGTCCGAAAGCGCGCCCCGCGGTTCCCCGCGGCGGTGCTCCGGTAGTTCGAGGAGCCCCGCCTGGGAATCGTCCGGGGCATTTTTTGTGCTTCGGCGCGGTTAGGTCTATCGAAAAGAGACGTTACGCGGCCGTCCGCCAGACCGTCGCGTGGTGCTACCGAGGAGGATCCATCAGCGCCGAGCCCCGCATCAACGACCGGATTCGCGTTCCCGAGGTGCGACTTGTCGGTCCCAGTGGCGAGCAGGTGGGCATCGTCCCCCTGGCCAAGGCACTGGAGCTTGCGCAGGAGTACGACCTGGACCTGGTCGAGGTCGCGGCGAACGCCCGTCCGCCCGTGTGCAAGCTCATGGACTACGGGAAGTTCAAGTACGAGTCGGCCATGAAGGCCCGTGAGGCGCGCAAGAACCAGGCGCACACGGTCATCAAGGAGATGAAGCTCCGGCCGAAGATCGACCCGCACGACTATGACACCAAGAAGGGTCACGTCGTCCGGTTCCTCAAGCAGGGCGACAAGGTCAAGATCACGATCATGTTCCGTGGTCGCGAGCAGTCCCGGCCCGAGCTGGGCTACCGACTGCTCCAGCGGCTCGCGGAGGACGTCGCAGACCTCGGTTTCGTCGAGTCGAACCCGAAGCAGGACGGCCGAAACATGATCATGGTTCTCGGTCCGCACAAGAAGAAGACCGAGGCGATGGCCGAGGCTCGCCAGGCGCAAGAGGCCCGCAAGGCCGAGGCAAAGGCCAACCCCGGCAAGTCGCAGAACGCCGCTGAGGCCGACCTCGCCGAGGACTCCGCCGAGGCGCCGGCCGAGGCTTCCGCCGACGCGTGATCCCGGGGGACGCGAGTCCCCAGGAAGCAACCGAAACAAGACGACGCTCCACCGTGCCCGGTTTTCGCGACCGGGCACCGGAGCGCCACCGACGAGGAGAGAACGGCGCTATGCCGAAGAACAAGTCGCACAGCGGGTCCAGCAAGCGCTTCAAGATCACCGGCTCCGGCAAGGTGCTCCGCGAGCGTGCCGGCAAGCGCCACCTGCTCGAGCACAAGTCGTCCCGTGTGACGCGTCGCCTCACCGGCAACGCCGAGATGGCCCCGGGCGACGCCAAGAAGATCAAGAAGCTTCTCGGCAAGTGACGTCCCGGCGCGTCAGCGCCGCACGTCAGGACCGGGACCCAATCGATTTCGGGCCGTGTGAAGACCACCGCGGCCCCGCTACAAGGAGTTAAAAAGTGGCACGCGTCAAGCGGGCAGTGAACGCCCACAAGAAGCGCCGGGCGATCCTCGAGCAGGCCTCCGGCTACCGCGGTCAGCGTTCGCGCCTGTACCGCAAGGCCAAGGAGCAGGTCACCCACTCGCTGGTCTACAACTACAACGACCGCAAGAAGCGCAAGGGTGACTTCCGCCAGCTGTGGATCCAGCGCATCAACGCCGCTGCCCGCGCCAACGGCATGACCTACAACCGCTTCATCCAGGGTCTGAAGGCCGCGAACGTCGAGGTCGACCGCAAGATCCTGGCCGAGCTGGCCGTCAACGACGCCGGTGCGTTCGCCGCGCTCGTCGAGGTCGCCCAGAAGGCGCTGCCGAGCGACGTCAACGCCCCCAAGGCGGCCTGACGCCGGCTCCGAGCCGTGTGACGGAAGGACCCGCAGGCCGAGCGGCCTGCGGGTCCTGCTGTGCAGCCAGCTACTGAGAAAGCGAACGGAATGCCCCCCGCCACCCCCGAGCTCATCTC